>CAYMDD010000378.1:0-1528 GCA_964389045.1 uncultured Rickettsiales bacterium | reverse complement strand
AGCGGGCACTCCGCGAATGCCGAGAATACGCACACATTTTTTGCCGCTCATCGCTCCCCCATCGCTTCGGCGCAGATCCGCGCTATGTTGTCCATGTACTGCGCCTCCGAGAAATAGCGTAAGAAGCGGCGGCGCGCATTATCGCCCATTGTTTGCACGCGCGGGAGATCGCCTAAAATATCTCGCAGCGCCGCCGCCAGCGCTTCCGCGTTCCCCGGCTCCACCAGCCAGCCCGAAGCGCCGTGTTCGACGATTTCGCTCAAACCCCCGTGATCGGCGGCAAGCACCGGGCGGGCATGCGCCATCGCCTCCGCCGCCACGCGCCCGAACGGCTCCGGCTTTTTCGACGGCACCGCCACAACGTCCGCCCAGGCGTAATGCTCCTCCGGCTGATCGGTGAAGGGAAGCATTCGCACGCAGTTCTCAAGCCCCGATGCTTTGATCTTGCTTTCGATTGCATCCGTGAAATGCCGCTGGTCCTCGAATACGCCGCCGACCAGGCGAAGCTCGAGTTTCGCGCGCTCTTGGCCGGAGAGCAGCGCCACCGCGTCCACTAAGACATCCTGCCCTTTCCAGCTGTTGAATCGCCCCAGCGTTAGCAGTTTTAGTGTTCCGCTCGGCTGCGGCGGGGTGGCGCCCATTATCTCCCCTATCCCGTTATGCACGACATGCGTACGCTGCTTGGAAGGCAAACGAAACGCGCGCGCCGTGGCATGGGAATTAAAGACGATCACTGCGCGGCTGAAGCGCAAAACGGCAGCAAACAGCGCACCGGATTTCTTGCCTGCGATTTCACGCACATGGAGAATGGCAGGCCTGCCCGCCAGCCTCGCGGCGACATTGTAATTGAGGATAGTAAGCGTATTGATATAGACAAGATCGTTTTCACGGATGACGCGGCGCGCTCGCAGTACGGCGAAGGGGAAGCGCCAAGCGTCGATCAGGAAAAGCTTTGCCAGCCGGTTTTTACGCGGCACCCATAGCGCTTCCGCCCGCACCGTATCCGCCACTTTTTTTAAAGGCTCCGTAATCGGGCCGTGCTGCGGAATGATGGCGGTGACATACGCCTCCGGCCAGCGCTTTTTCATCGCCTGAATGGATTGCAGGAACGAGCGGTCGGAGCCGTACAGCTCATAGCCCTGATGGACGCAGAGGATATTCATCGGGCTGGTATAGGTCTTAGTATGCGCCCGCGCCAGTGATAAATACCCGCACCGTCTTGAAAAGGATCACGATATCGTGCCACAGGGACCAGTTGCGCACGTACCAGCCGTCCCAGTAGATGCGCTGCTCGAAGCTGGTTTCGTTGCGCCCGCTCACCTGCCAAAGGCCGGTGATGCCGGGGCGGACAACGGTGTACTGCTCGAACGCATCCCCGTAATCGGCGCGCTGCTCGGGCAGAATCGGACGCGGGCCGACCAGGCTCATATCGCCCCTGAACACGTTCCACAGCTGCGGCAGCTCATCCAGGCTGGTTTTGCGGAGCAGCGCCCCAATACGCGAATCGACGCGCGGATCCGTCTTGTGC
>CAYMDD010000377.1:0-1541 GCA_964389045.1 uncultured Rickettsiales bacterium | reverse complement strand
GTAATGCCCCTTGCGGTTCTTCTTGATGCGGTAGGCGAGCGAGCGCAGTCCCCAGTATTCATTCTTCACTATCCTGCCGCCGCCCTGCTCGATGATGCCGGTTAAGCTTTCGGTGAGGCGGCTCACGTCCTGGCGCGAGAGATCCTGGCGGGCGATAAACGTGCTCTCGTAGAGAGGCATGGGCAGTAACTCCTGAAATGCAATATGAAAGGTAAAGCACCATAGAGATTTCCGAATGAAACGCAAGGGTTTTATAAGCCGATGTCGGTGCGGGTATAATTCGATGTCTTTCAAAAGCTTAAACATAAATCTTGAAAACGCCGCCGCTGCGCCATACAGTTGCCTCTTTTCGTCCACTTCATCAAGGTAGCCTCATGACGCTCGCACTCCTTTTCCCCGGCCAGGGTTCGCAACACATCGGCATGGGAAAGGAGCTGGCGGAGGCGTTCCCCGCCGCGCGCGCCGTGTTCGAGGAGGTGGACGATGCGCTCTCCCAGCCCCTCTCCGCGCTGATGTTCGAGGGACCCGCGGAGGAGCTGACGCTGACCGAGAACGCGCAGCCCGCGATCATGGCCGTCTCCATGGCGGTGCTGCGGGTGCTGGAGGAGGAGGCGGGGTTTTGCCTGCAGGATCAGGCCGCTTACGTCGCCGGCCATAGCTTGGGCGAATATTCGGCGCTGGCGGCTGCCGGCTCCTTGAGCCTGACGGATACGGCAAGGCTGCTGCGCATTCGCGGGCAGGCGATGCAGGCTTCCGTGCCCGTAGGAAGGGGCACGATGGCGGCGCTTTTAGGCATCGACCATGCGGCGGCGCAAACCATTGCGGAAGAAGCCGCGCAGGGCGAAATCTGCTCAGTCGCCAATGACAACGCGCCCGGCCAGGTGGTGGTGAGCGGCGCGGCCTCCGCCGTCGAGCGCGCCATGGCCATCGCCAAGGAAAAAGGCGCCAAGCGCGCCGTGCTGCTTCCCGTCAGCGCGCCGTTTCACTGCACGCTGATGGCGCCCGCCGCAGGCGTGATGGACGAGGCGCTGTCCCTGGTACGCATTGCCGCGCCCGCCGTGCCGCTCATATCGAACATCACCGCCGAGGCGGTGGCCAGCCCCGAATATATCCGCCAATTGCTGGTGGATCAGGTGACGGGCATGGTGCGCTGGCGCGAATCGATCGCCTATCTTCAGCGCAAAGGCGTCTCCCGCTTTATCGAACTCGGCGCAGGCAAGGTCCTCTCCGGCCTCAACAAGCGCATTTCCCCGGAAGCGGAAAGCGTCAGCATCGGTTTGCCGCAGGAAATCCAGATAAGTTTTTTCGCTAAACAGGCCGCTTGAGCCAGCACCCATGGCTGACCACTCAAGGCGTGCCTCGCCCCGCAAGCGTGCGGTGGAAAAAATTAAGATGCTTGACTCTTTCACGTCCGACGGGAAGTGGGACACTTTCGGCAATGTAAGTTTCGATGATTTCATCCTCTCTGCCATTCCCGATTTTCTGGAGCAGGAGGCGCAAAGGAATATCAGCAACGGCCAGCCGGATAACGCCTATTTCCG
>CAYMDD010000376.1:0-1554 GCA_964389045.1 uncultured Rickettsiales bacterium | reverse complement strand
GTTTTAAAGTTCGTTCTTTATAAAGCAGGCAAGGGTTAACCTTGCCTGCTTTAACCATTTGCCCCATGAACAAAAATATTAGAATGCGCTATTTCCTGTCATCCTCGCGCAGGCGGGGATCCAGGGCATCCGCACCGGCAGAACATGCAGCTCTGGATCCCCGCCTGCGCGGGGATGACGGCTTGCCTCCGTTACGTACGCGCATCACTGCGATGCGTTTTTTTATCCTGCCTGTCCTCTGTCTGTTTTTGAGCATGCAGCAGACACACGCGCAGGAAGACGCCCCCTTCATGCAGGAAGGCGACATCCTGCCCTACCTGGAGCAATCGCTGGCGTGGAAGCGCGACATCAGCGGGCTGGAGCCGCAGGACGGCAATGCGCGCCAGGCGCTTATCAAGCAGTCGCTCGCCCGCCAGGCGCAGCGGGCGGCGCAGCACGGCTTTGATTTCGCGCGCGTCATGGCCGCCATCTTCGCCGGTCAGCAGCCCGCGCAGGAAGCGGAAGCCTCCCCCAACGACCGGCGCGCGCGGCTGCGCAAGGCCATTCAGGAGAACCAGGCGCAGCTGGACGGCTTACAGAAAAGCATGGCGGAGGTAAAAACCGCCTTAAAAAGAAGCACCGCGCGGACGCGCCCGCATCTGTTGGAAAAGCGCGAGCGGCTGGCGGGCGAGTTGAAGCTCGCGCAGGCGCAGCGCGATTTGCTGAATACGCTTAACAGCGTCTTCACCGCCACCGCCGGCGGCGAGGATGCAAGCCTGTCGGATAAAATCGCCACCCTCTCCCGGAGCATCGACGAATCGGCGGAAGTCGCGGCCAAAGCCGCCGGCGCCCCGGCGGACGCCAAGGAGGATAGGCGCTTCTTCGAGGATGACGGCATGCTTGCGTTAAGCGCCTCGCTCCTTTCCATCTCGCGCAAGCGGCAGGATATCGACGATGCGCTGGAGCAGACGGAAGAGTTAAAAAGCGCCAACACCGCGCTTATCAATTCGCTCCGCACGGCGCTGCGCGCCGCCATCCGCCAGGGCAATACGCTCTCGGCAATGGAAACGAAGGACGCGGCAGCCTTGAAAGACTACCGCGCCCAGATCGACGGCCTCCTTGCGCATTACAAGGAACTCGCCGCCGCCATCGTGCCGCTCGGCCAGGTAAGCTACGCGCTCGAGGCGGCGCAGGAATCCTTAAATGAATGGGGGCGGCTGATCGACGAAGACCGCGCCAAGACGCTCCGCCGCCTGCTGCTGCGCATCCTCGTGCTGTGCGTGTCGCTTGCCGTTCCCCTGTTCATTTCCGGCCTGGTGAGGAGAGCCATCAAGCGCTATGTGCACGATGCGCGCCGCAAGCGTCAGCTGCGCATCGCCCGCCGAATTATCCTGTGGATCGTGCTGGGGCTGGTGATCCTGCTCAATTTCGTTTCCGAGTTTGGCTCGCTGGTGACTTTCGCCGGATTCCTGACCGCAGGCCTGGCGGTGGCGCTACAGACGGTGCTGGTGTCGCTGGTGGCGCATTTCTTCTTCTTCGGGCGCTACGGCGTGCGCGCCGGGGACCGGGTAACGG
>CAYMDD010000375.1:771-1578 GCA_964389045.1 uncultured Rickettsiales bacterium | reverse complement strand
GCGTGCGGGCCGCGGCAGAGATCGATGAACGCGCTCTCGCCGTCGCCCTGGCGGTAGAGCGAAACTTTGCCTTTTTCGGTGGTGTCGTCTTCATGGGCGGAGCGGATGATCTCGGCTTTGTACGGCTCGCCTCTTGATTCGAATAAACGGATGGCCTCGCCTTTTTCCCACATCTCGCGGCGGACGGGCTGATCTTCGGCCATGATCTCGCGCATGCGGGCTTCGATCTTTCCCAAATCGTCCACGGAGATATGCGCATCCGTTTCGACGTCGTAATAAAACCCGTGTTCAATCGTGGGGCCGATGGCGAGCTTGGTGCCGGGATAGAGTTCCTTCAATGCACGCGCCAGCACTTGCGCCGTGGTGGTGTGGCGCATCACCTCCAGCCCCTCGGGGGTTTTGGGGGTGAGGATTTCGATCCTCGCATCGCGCATCACAGCCGTGGACAGGTCGGCGAGCTGGCCGTCGAGCCGGATAGCGATGGCGGCTTTGCCGAGCGACTTGCCGATGGCGTCGGCGATGTCCTGGCCGGTGGCGCCGGGTGCGAACTGGCGCGTGCTGTTATCGGGCAGGGTGACGGTAATCATAAAGAGTGCTGTTAACGCGACGCTGCGGCGTGGGGCATGTCCGCCGCACACGCTTTCGGCGCCAGCGTGCTGGTGTAGGCGCCGTTGACCGTGTTGCGCTCGCGCAGGCGGCGGTACGCATCGCAATCATTGGAATCGGCTACATAAATGGGGACTTTGCGTTCGCGCAAATTCTCCATCAGCTGGCTGCGGCTTTCCAGCCACGGGCGCGGCACCTGCA
>CAYMDD010000375.1:0-761 GCA_964389045.1 uncultured Rickettsiales bacterium | reverse complement strand
GCGTAGAATTTCTGCGCATGGCGGAGGATGGCCTGGCCGTCTTTCTGCTGGGGAAAGCGCGCAGGCGCCCAGATGACGCGCGTATAGCCCATCTTTTTAGCTTTCTCCGCCTGGCGCGGCAGCCAGACTTGCGGGATGATCTGGCCGGCGTAACTCGGCAGGGCGCGGCTGAAGGCGGTGAGGATATCCGGCACGCGGCCCTGCATGGAGAGGACGATGGTGGCGTCGGGGTGGGTTTTCAGCCATTGCACCAGCGTTTCCAGCGTGCACGGATAGACGCCCGAGACGCTCTGCGCGGAGGCGAACTGCTTGGAATCCGGCACGGCATTGCCCGAAAGGTTGGCGAAAATCTTGGCCGTGTCCGTGCGCCAGCGGTTGATGCAGACCAGCTTGCCGTCGCTGGTATAATGCATCGGCACCAGGAAATGGGTGAAGCCCAGCTTGGAAGCGGCATCCAGGCTTTCGATGGAGGTGAGGTAGGCCGCCCCGTCCAGGAACGCGCCTGGCCTGGCCACGCGCGGCAGTTCGCGCTGCGCCAGGGTGGTTTTGCTCTTATGCGAGGTGAGGAAAAACGCAGCAAACACCGCAACGGCCAGAACCGTCAGCACGGCGCTTAGGATTTTCTGCTCTTTCGTCCATGATTTCATATGAAGAAGACTATGAAAGTTGCCGCCGCCCCTGTCAAGTAAGCTCTCACAGCACCGGTATCTTAGTTTGCGCTGAATGGGATCGCGGGTGATAGTCTAATAATGCCGTTCCTC
>CAYMDD010000374.1:1270-1609 GCA_964389045.1 uncultured Rickettsiales bacterium | reverse complement strand
CGCAAATACTGAGCGCCACGCTCGCGCTTGCGTTCGTCTGGTGCGTGGAACGAGATATGCTCACCCTGCTCGCGCCGTTCGTCTTCTCCCTGGTGATCTATGCATTTGCCGCCGAAAGAGGCGTTATCGCAAAGGCCATGGCTACCAGGCCGTTCCGTTACCTGGGCGATATTTCCTATTCCATCTACATGGTGCATTACCTGATCGTCGTGGTCATTGTGCAGGCGTCGTTCATGGCGGAGAAAAAGCTGCATGTCTCTCTGATAACCTCCCATCCGCACCGTGAAAACGGCGTGGCGCTCAACCTGCCGACCGGAGGGCTGGGCATCGAGGCGACGC
>CAYMDD010000374.1:0-1260 GCA_964389045.1 uncultured Rickettsiales bacterium | reverse complement strand
CTGCTTTACCTTGCAGCCGTGATCCTGGCCTCCCACCTCACCTACCGCCTGATCGAGATTCCCGGGCGCCGCCTTTTTGCACGCCAACGCTTGCAGTAAAAAGCAGCCGGGCATATTTTATGCGCTCCCGTGCATACGCCTTCCCCGACCTATTATCTCGATCATTTCCTGCATGTGCTGGACAACGTCACGGCGATGTATGCGCAATCGCTGACGGCGGAAGAGCATGCCTATGCGGCAAAGCTGCGCGCATTGCCGAGAGCGGCGCTTTGCCTGTATGCGCGGCTCAACAACCGGAGGGCGGCGTGTTTCCGCCTGAGCCGACTCGACTATCCTGAAATCGTAGACATCGCCCAGGCAGTCTTGCATCTGAAGCAAGCGGAACTGCTGCGGGATTGCGCCGAAATTGCGGCGATCGCATGCTTTACCGTGCCAGAGCTGGCCGCATCGCTTGCAATGTACGATGCACCGCGCTTCCAAAGGCGCGCACCGCTCGAAGCGTGGATTCGCACATGGGACGGGCAGGAAGCGTGGCTTCACGGGCTTCTGTCCGCCGAGCCGGTGGTGTCGCTTGCGCACGACGATGCTTGGCCATTTTTCCGCTTCCTGTTTTTCGGGGAAACGGTGGAAAACCTCTCCGGCTTCGTGGTGCAGGAACTGGGGCATATCGTGACGGAGGCAAAAGACGCCAGCCGCTTTTCCGCCCCATTCACCAGCCGCACGCAAGCCGAAGATTGCTGGCGGATGGCGAACATCTATGCCGAGTTCCGCGCCGTGCGGGATCAGCAGAACGCGCTGCAAACCTACGCCTGGTGGAAAAGCCTGGGGATTGCGCGCACCGAGCTGGAGGCGAAAGCGCAAGCAACGCTCGACCGGCTGGTGGCGCGGTTAGGGCAGCTGCTCGAGCGTGAAAAAGAGCATGAAACGGCTATGGCGCTTTATGCCGAGAGCTTCGCCGCGCCCGCGCGCGAGCGGCGCGCCAGGCTGCTTATCAAAGCAGGGAGGAAGGAGGAAGCAAAAGCGCTTTTGAGCGAAATGGCGGCCAATCCCTGCCACGCCGAGGAAGCCTACGCCGCCGCTGATCTGCTCCGCCGCCTGGGCGGCATAAAATCCGCAAGCCATGCCCGCAAAGCGCTGCACAAAGGGGAGCTGCTGGTATTGCAGCAAACATCGCAGGCGGTCGAATATGCCGTGCTGGAGCATTATTCCCGGCAGGGCTGGCAAGGCGTGCACAGCGAGAACTGGTTATGGAACGCAGCG
>CAYMDD010000373.1:0-1641 GCA_964389045.1 uncultured Rickettsiales bacterium | reverse complement strand
CGCAATCTCACCGTCAGCGCAGGCTTGGATGGGCTAAACAGCGATGCCGCCTTGCTCGGCGCCGTGCTCTCATCAGACCACATCCGGGCGGCCCGCGCAGCGGTCGGCTACTCGGCGATCGCTGAAAAAAGCGTCTTCAGCGCGTCCCTGAACCTGGGGCGCGGGCTTGATATTCTGGACGCTCGCGGGACGCCGGGCTTTACTGATCCCGTTTTCACCAAGGTAACTGCCCGTCTCGGCTATGACCGGATGCTGGGCAAACGCTTCGTCGGACGGCTTCGCCTATCCGGGCAATACAGCGCGGACCGGCTTTCAGGGAATGAGCGCCTCGCGATCGGTGGCCCCGAATTCGGGCGCGCCTTCGAGACAGCGGTGCTGAGCGGCGATCGCGGCGCGGCAGGATCGTTGGAACTGGCTTGGCGTCCCAATGTCGCCGCGAAGCTCAAGGACAGCGAGGTTTACGGCTTTATCGACGGCGCGAAAATCCACATTCTGAAACGCGCGACCTTGCCCGCCGCCAAATACGACCTTGCTTCGGCGGGCGGCGGCGTGCGGATCGTCTATAACCCCCATGCTTCGCTCAATCTGGAAGGCGCGCGGGTAATCGACCAGGCCTTTCCGGGCGGCGATCGCGGCTGGAGATTCAATATCGGCTGGTATGTGAAGCTTCGGCGTTAACCGCGCTACAACACAGCCTTCCAATGACCGTTGAGCGTTCCGCCCGTACCCTCCAGCGGATCGGAGGCAGGGAAGGGGAGGGTAGCCATGCGCTCCCGCGCCTCGGCATCAGGCGCCTCTCGGCAGATGTCCCAGCGCTGCCCCTCAGGGTAACCGCCCACCACCAGGAAATCCTCGCTGTTCTTCAGTGCGCAATGACCCGTGCCGGTAGGCAGCAACAGGGCGTCGCCAGCGCTGACTTCGATCTCGCGCCCATCAGGACCGCCAATCATCAGCCGCGCGGATCCCGCCGCGATGCCCAGCACCTCATGCGCGGTCGAATGATAATAATGATAGTCATAGATGCTGTCCCGCCACTGCGCGGGCCAGCCATGCCGGGCAAACGCCTCTTCAAAGGCGCGCGCTGTCTCTTCGCACGACGCATGGGCCAACGCGCGCCGGTAGAGGATGACCGGAAGGCGACCATTGTTCGGCACCCAATCATGTTCCGCCAGCAAATAGGTTTCGACCTGCACGCGCGCCTCCTTGATGATTGAGGGTGAAAGCGCTGAACCGCCAATCCTGATCCATCTTCCACCCTCATTCTTCTCAAGCTTGAAACGCGTGCCATGCCGCGCCATCTGTCCGGCGGCCAAAATTCACTGGAGGGCATGAAAGAAACGCCATGACGAACTCGACCGACGTTGCTCCTGAAACCCGTTCCTTCGAGGCTGACGTAGCCAAATTGCTGCACCTGATGGTGCACTCGGTCTATTCGGACAAGGATGTGTTCCTGCGGGAGCTCATCTCCAACGCCGCCGACGCCTGTGAGAAGCTGCGCTATGAAAGCTTGAGCGATCCCGCGCTCGCTGCTGGCGATGGCCCTCGCGTGACAGTGACGCTCGATCCCGAAGCGCGCCAGATCACTATCGAAGATAATGGCATCGGCATGAACGAAGCTGAGCTTGTCGAGGCGCTCGGGAC
>CAYMDD010000372.1:0-1648 GCA_964389045.1 uncultured Rickettsiales bacterium | reverse complement strand
AGTTCATGCAGTCCGGGCATCAGCGGCACATCGCCGAGCGATTCAAAAAAACGCTGCTCCGCCACGCGGCTTGCGCCCTGCGCTTGCGCCCCGGCGGACAGCGGCCCCGCCGCCGCCAGCATCACCATAAGAGTGCAAAATACCGCGATTTTCATGCTTGCCTTTGCGGGCAGAAATAGGTCGAGCGCCCGCTCTGCTGAATTTTCTGGATACCGTCCGTCCTGTCTACCCGGCAGGTGCAGCCGGGGCAAGCCTGCCCGTCGCGGTCATACACCGCAAACTGGTTCTGGAAGTAGCCAAGCGCCCCGTCCGCATGCCGGTAATCGCGCAGCGTACTGCCGCCCGCCGTAATCGCGGCATCCAGAACCTTGCGGATCGCGGGCACGAGCCGCTCCGCCTCCGCCGCCGTGATCGTGGCCGCGATTCGTTCCGGGTGGATGCCGGCATGGAACAGCGCCTCGGAAACGTAGATGTTGCCAAGCCCCGCCACCACGCGCTGGTCGAGCAGCGCGGCCTTGATGGAAGTTTTTTTGCCGGCCAGCGATTCGGCCAGCACCAGCGCGGAAAATTCGTTGCCGAGCGGTTCTGGCCCCAGCCCCGCCAGCGCCGGATGCTCTTCCATTTCACTGGCCCGCCCCAACAGCACCATGCCAAAACGGCGGGGGTCGTTGAAGACAAGGTACGAATCATCATCAAAGCGCACGACCAGATGGTCGTGCTTGCCGGGTTTGTAACCGATTTTAGGCGCCGTCAGCAAGATCCGCCCCGACATGCCCAGATGAATAATGACTGTGCGGGCGGCTTCGCTCCCCCCTTCCCGCTGCGCTCCTCTCCCCCCGCGAGCGGGGGGATCAAGGGGGGAGTGATCCTCCACACGCATCAGAATGTATTTGGCGCGGCGGGAAAAATGCACGGCCCGCCGGCCTTCAAGATCTTTCTTCAGGGTTTTGGGAAACGGCACGCGCAGCCCCGCACGCCGCACGGCCACGTCCGCCACAATCCGGCCGGAAAGCGCCGCTTCCATGCCGCGCATGACGGTTTCAACCTCGGGCAGTTCGGGCATGGCGCCTCAAGACCGGATCAAGGCTGCGGCGCCGGGGCGCTGCCGCCGGGAGCCGGAAGCTGCGGCTGGATCGCGAGGTATTCTTGCTGCACTTTCTGCAGCTCGGCAATTCTCTTGCCGATGCTCTCAAGCCGCTCGCCGTCCATATCTTCGGCATATTGCCGGGCAAGAGGTTTGATCATGTCGATCACCTGGCCGGCGTATTGCGGGTAGAGAACACTCAGGTCGGAGATTCCGCGCAGCAGGTCTTTTTTATAATAATCGTTATAAACCAGCAGCAGAGCAGTATTCCGTGCACCCATATCGACAACGATATTAAACACTTCACGCGCTTCAACCTCGTTGCGCGCATGATAGCGCAGCAGTTCCAGCGCCGCGCTCACGGCCGTTTCATCATTGCCCAGCGTCAGAGGCTTCAGAATCGCTACCGCCTCCGCCCGCAGATCGGTGCCATTCATGTGCTGTATATCCTGGATCTGGCGAGCGGCCATTAAAGCAAGGCCGGGAACCAGTGCGATCTCCTGCAATCGTTTTACGGCGTGATCCAGCGCGGGGCCGCCCTGATAGCCAATCGTCGATATATCC
>CAYMDD010000371.1:0-1656 GCA_964389045.1 uncultured Rickettsiales bacterium | reverse complement strand
CATACGCGCCATGTGGTTGAGAAGGGCGGTCTGAACGGGGATGGGATCGAGCAGGAAGGGGAGGGTGACGGCGAGGCTAAAGAGCGTGTAGAGGCTGTAAAGAAGCGCGGTTTCATGAGCGCGGACAAGGCGCGGCAGCGCTTTCAGCATACCTGCTCAACGTAGAAGATATCGCCGTCCGCATCTTCGCATAATATCTCCCCCTCCGGCCTGCCCAGCATCGATTGCAGGGAATGCATATAGGGGAAGAAATTCAGATGCAGATCGAACGTATAAATATAGGGGCGCTGCCGCGGCACGACGATGATGAGCTTTTTTGCCACCCGCCGCAGCTCCGCCACCGCCAGGTGGAGATTGCGCACATGCTCGAGCGTATGCGTGCAGATCACCGTGTCGAACGCATGGTCGGGGAAGGGAAGCGCTTCGATATTGGCCTCGTGAAATTCGACCGTGGGGTTGGCCGCACGCAGATGCGGCTGGATGACGATGTCGGCGGCGGTGACGTGGTATTTCCCGCTTAATTTCTGCGCCAAGTATCCATGCCCGCAGCCCACCTCCAGCACCTTCGGCCTTGCGTGTGAGCGAGAATTTTTTCGATGGAGGCGACGTTCAAATCCGTCTCTCGGCTGAAGGAAACATCCGACACGCGGCGGTAAGTCTCGCGGAATTCCTCTTCCGTCATCGCATAGGCCTTGGCCTTGAAATCGAGGAAATCCTTGTAGCGGTGGCGGAAGAACAGGCGCATCGGCAGCGCCATGAACCAGCGCGAATCGCGCAGGATCGGCGGCACCAGCTGGTCGAGGATGAAGTGGATGCGGAGGGCGGTATCGCGCGAGAGTTTCATTCTTTATGCTTCGCCGAATCGCGCAGCTCGCCCAAGCGCTCGCCCATGCGCTTCAACGACCGGCTGCAATCGTCGCGCGGGATGATGACTTCGATGACGTGCATGCCGCGTGTGTCTTTGGCCGCGCCGAGGAGCGCCGCCTCCAGCTCGCCCTTGGTGGCGACGCGGCGCGATACGCCGTAGCCCAGCACGTCGGTGAGCTTGGTGTAGTCCCACATGCGGATGTTGTTAAACGGCCCGTCGATAATGTGGCGCTGCGTGCCGTAGCCGTCGTTGTTTAAGATGCACACCACCGGGTTCATGCCGTACTTGGCCGCCGTGGAAAGCTCGATGCCGGTCATCTGGAATGCGCCGTCGCCGATGATGGCATAGACGCGGCTCTCCGGATTCGCAACGCATGCGCCGACGGCGGCGGGCGCGGCGAAGCCCATCGAGAGGTAATAGGCATCGGCCAGGAAGTTGCTGGGGCTGGTGGTGCGCAGGGAAATGCTTCCCAACAGCGCATCGCCGGTGTCGCAGACGACGGTGGAGTCCTTGGGCAGCGTCAGCCCGAAGATGCGGAAGAACGATTCCGCGTCGAGCGCCTGCCCGCGCTCTTCTTCGGAGAGCGGCGCTAGCGGCTGGTAAGGATTGGGGTTGGTGAAGACGTGCCTGCGCATGTCGCTCTTCAGCAGGCCTTCCAGAAAATCGTCCAGCCGGATATCGCTGTAGGAATGCAGGCCGATGCGCGCTTCCTCAGTGGTGACAAGCAGGGTTTTCTTGCGGTCGAGCTTGGCGGTGTTCATGCCCAGGAGCACGTCGCTGATGAACGC
>CAYMDD010000370.1:0-1668 GCA_964389045.1 uncultured Rickettsiales bacterium | reverse complement strand
TCATGCAAGTCTTCGTTTAAACGTTCCAGGTCGCACCATGTTTTCTCCATCTGCTCGGCCAGCGGGATAAAGTCATGCTTTGCGGACGGGTGATCTTCGGCATAGGCGCGCATTAAGCCTGCGAGTTCGGCGAGCGGGTCTTTGATGGCGTGGCATTCGCTGATATAGGACGCCGGGTTTTGCGCGGCGAAGCCGTTCGCCTCGCGTTTCCTGGCGAATCTATTGAAATTGTTTTGGACAATCAGCGCATTGTTTTCCATGTCTTTTAAAAAGATTTCGTCATGCGCCTGGCGCATTTCCTTAAGCATATTGCGGAAGGCGCGTATCCATGCATGGAGCGCCGCCGTCTGCTCGCGGAAGCGGGCAATCGCACCGCCCCCCGCTGAAGACGTATGCGCCGTGGTGTCGGCAAGCCTTTGCACATGCCCGCCGACGGGAGTGTCACCTTCACCCGTCATTGCCGTTGGTTGCTTTCATTGAATCAGCCCGGTTATTGATTCGCCTTTGGCCGGTTGAAAAATCCCGCGAGCGACATGCGCATGTTGTCGCCCGCAGCCGTATTCACTTTGGTTACCATGTGGTAAGCATCGTTGGCAATGAATACCATGCGGTTTTTCTTCGGGAAAATGCACTGCGCATAGCCCGCTTCCATCGCCATAGCGTCGTGCTCGCTCTCATGCAGCCATTTCTTGCGGTAGAAGCTGTAGCCGTCTTTCTCCTTCAGGCGCTGCTCGATTTTGGAATTGGCGTCCTTGTTCATCATCAGGAGCAGCCCGCCCCAGTGCAGCCGCCACGTCGGACTCATGAAAAATACATACGCGCCGGTATAGACGCCCGAGCCGTCATTGTGCAGCGAAAGGCCGGTGCCGGGAGGGTAGATCCAGGAGGAGACGGAGAAATGCTCCCAGTCCTGGCTTTCGCGCCCCACCATCTGGCTCACCTGCGGGATCATGCCGTTGACGTGGTCGATGAACGTATCGAGCGGCCTTCCCGTGGGGTAGACATGGTCGGGCTTCGGGTTGGGCTTCTGGTGGGTATGGAAAAAGATGGTGCCCTGGCTGCGAAGCGGGAAGCCGTTGTCGATATTCCACACGCGCGAGACTTTGCCGTTGGTGTTGATGTGGTGGTAATCCATCTGCACCACATGGTCGTAAAGCTTGTCGAACAGCTCGTCGGGCAGGAAATTGTCGAAGACAATCGCCTCAGGCGATTCGAACGTTTTGATCGGCCCGGTGTTCGGCTTGCCGTCCGCAGCCGTAGGGCTGGCATGGATACGGTCGGCACGCGCCTGGACGTTGGCCGCCGCGGCCAGAGGCGCGGCTTTCACCGCTTCCGCCGCTTGCGCCGCGCCGTTCGGCTTGGCATGCGCGTGCGCCGGGAAAGCGCAGTTGAAGGACGGCTGCGAAATTTCGCGCTTGGCGAAGTGCACTCCGCAGAACTCCTGGTATTCCTTCAAGGTTCTGGCGTTACCTAGGCCGTAGGCGTCGATTTCCTCCAGCACCGCCGGGTTGTCCGCCTTCTTGCCTTCCAGCAGGTAATGCACGCGCTGGTGGGAAAGATTGTTCAAATGCCCCCAATTGTTATGGTCGCTGAAATGCGTGTGCTTGCGCGCCTTGCGGTTCCAGTCGTGGTAGGCCAGGCGCTTGTTGGGGTAATAGATATCGTAAC
>CAYMDD010000369.1:0-1688 GCA_964389045.1 uncultured Rickettsiales bacterium | reverse complement strand
CCGCTGCGCTGGGCGATGCCTCCCATTGTCCGCACATGCGTCCCGACCCTGAAACTGGGATCGTCCACGGCATTGCAGGCGATGGCGCGGTAGACGGAATACTGGCCGGTGAAAATGGCGGAATCGGCCACCAGCAGAAGCATGGCGAGGTAGGCGAAAAGGAACAGGGGTTGCAGCATCAGCCCCAGCAGCATGCGCAGCCATTTCTCAAAACGCGCCTTGGTGGCGCGGAACAGGATTAACGGGATCATCAGGGGAGAGATGATGAGTAGGATCGACATGCCGATATAGGCGCTGAGGTAAATGAAAATCGCCTTGGCGAAGGCAAGCAGTATGGCAATCAGGAAGCCCGCGCCCATCAGGCACAGCGCGAATCCTACCGGGCCGGAGAAAAAGCATGTGACGATAAAGCCGATCAATCCGGCAGTGACGATGCCGCTGTTGGCGGCAACGGTGCCGACCAGCTGGATAAGCGCGCAATCCACGCGCGCCCAGATATTCACCCGCCATATGGCGGGGTCGATGCCGCACCGGTTATCGGTGCTGAACGTGGTGTAGCTCATGATGGTGGTAATGAAATAATCGAGCACGCCCGGCTGGTTGATGACCGGCGTGTGAATGCCGTAAATATACGGAAGCAGGCCGCCGAATGGCCCGACGGTGGGATACTGTACCGCCCAGGCGCCGGTGAAAAGCATGACAAAGCCGACTTTAATGGCAAGCCAGAAAGCTTCCCGCCCGATCAGGCGCATTTTTCCCGAAAACACGAAGAAACCGTAGAGCACCACGGCAAGCATGCAGCAGATAACTACGGTGGTAGCTAATTGCGAAGAGAGCCTGCCTAAGTAAAAGCCGGTACTGACATTCAGTTCGTTCTGCACGCAGAGAATCACGTAAGTGGCGACGCCGACGCCCGGCGAGGGACAGGCGGCGCTTGCCCGATCCGGCAGCGCAAAAGCCAGCAGCGCTACCGCAATGGCCAGGAATACGGGAAGCTTATTTTTTTTCTTTGACGGCAAAACGTTCCCTCTCCACGCGGATGCGCTCCTGGAACACGGGCAGCCAGTTATGCGGGTCGTCTCCCACTTCGTTGCGGATTTCATCGAGCATCGTGACCGTCTCGGCGCGTCCCGACAGCACGTTGATGATCTCCTCCATGCCGGATAAATCGATGCGCGCCACCACCACGTCCTTACCCTGCTTGACCAGGAAATAGCGGCTGCCGGGGTCGGTGGTGCGGAGCAAGTTGAACTCGCGCTCCGAAATCATGAAGGCTTTGCGGTATTCCTCGGTCGCTTTCGGGTTGGGCAGGAAAATCTGCGTGGCCGTCTGCTGAATCAGCGTTTCGGAAATGGCGGAGTTGGTGGCGTCCTCCACCGACTGCGTAGCGAAAATCACCATGCCGTTCAGCTTACGCAGCGTCTTGAGCCAGTCGCGGATGCGGCCTGCGAAGATCTTGTTGTCGATCAACGCCCAGGCTTCGTCGAGGATAATGATGGTCGGCGTGCCGTCCAGCGAGAGCGAGATGCGGTGGAAGAGATAAAGCAGCGTCGGCTCAAGGCTCACCCGCTCTTTCAAGACTTCGCCCATTTCGAACCCGAACGAGGAGCCGTTGGTGAAATCGACGATGTCCTCCTCGTTGTCGAACAAGCCGGAATAGGGGCCGCGCGAATGCCACATCTTTAAGC
>CAYMDD010000368.1:1312-1701 GCA_964389045.1 uncultured Rickettsiales bacterium | reverse complement strand
GAGTATAAACATATTTGGCGGCAGATTCTTTCCGATACGGCACTCTCGCAATCCTGTTTCGTGCACAGGGATTATCATGCAAGCAACCTAATCTGGCTGCCGGAGCGCGACCAACATCAAAGAATCGGTTTGCTTGATTTTCAGGACGCGGTGCTCGGCGATCCGGCCTACGATCTCGTATCCTTACTTGAGGATGCGCGCCGCGATGTATCGCCTAAGCTTGCCGACGATATGTTTGCGCTTTACCTCTGCGAAACCGGTGCAAACGAAGAGCAGCTCCGCGCGGCTTACGCCGTGCTGGCTGCGCAGCGCAACTGCAAGATCCTCGGTATTTTCGTGCGCCTTTTCAAGCGCGACGGCAAGGCGCATTATTTGCCGTATCTGCCACG
>CAYMDD010000368.1:0-1302 GCA_964389045.1 uncultured Rickettsiales bacterium | reverse complement strand
TAAAGCCTGGATGGATGCGCATATCCCGCCGGAGGCACGCGGGCAAGTGCTCAGCGCATGCTAAGCCATATCATGATTCTGGCGGCGGGCCTCGGGCTTCGCATGCGCCCGCTGACGCAGCATATGCCGAAACCCCTCGTTCCCGTGAACGGCAAGCCGCTCATTGATTGGGCGCTCGATTTCGCGTGTGATGCGGGCATCGAGGTCGCCGTCATCAACACAAGCTACCTTGCCGAGATGATTGAAAACCATGTCGCCCACAGAACGCATCCGCACGTGCTCATCTCGCGTGAGGAGCAGCCGCTCGAAACCGGCGGCGGCATTGCGCATGCCCTGCCCCTTCTTCGCGACGAGCCGTTTTTTTCGATCAATAGCGACGCAATTACCCTGCCCGGCGCCGAGCATCCGCTGAAACGCCTTTTTGCCGCATGGGACGCAAGCGGCATGGATGCGCTGCTGCTGATTGTTCCGACCGAGGAAGCGATCGGCTACGAAGGCGCAGGAGATTTCTTCCTGGAAGATGGAGTGCTTACGCGCCGCGGGGATGCGGAAAGCGCACCTTATGTTTTTACCGGCGTGCAGATTCTGCATCCGCGCCTGTTTGAAAATGCGCCAGATGGCGTATTCTCGCTCAATCTGCTTTACGATCGCGATCTTAGCCGCATCAACGCCATCGTACATGACGGGCGCTGGCTTCATGTCGGCGACATCAAGGGCCTTGCGCGCGCCGAAGGGATGCTCGGAAACTAGTTAAAACCGGAACTTCGCGCCGATTTCCACATTATGCGCGACATAATCGTCCAGCTCCACCGCGCCGAAATCGGGGCTCACGGCGGTGAAATATTTATAGCCCAGGCTCCATTCGGTAAGCGGGATGCTCTCCGGCGCGTAGGAAATGCCGCCCATGAACTGATAGGCAAGCACATCATCGGATTCGCTGGTAGCGCCGAGTACAGGATTATTATCCAGACGGATATGCGCCCCGCCCGCGCCCGCGCCGACATAGGGCGTCCAGCGCGAATTATTGCGCCAGTCGTAATAGAGGTTGCCCATATAGCTGAATGCGCTGGTATGACCGCGCAGAGCCGTCTGCGTCCCGCCGCTGCTGACGAAATTATCCAGCCGGTTGTAGCGGTAGCCGAGCTCGCCCTCAACGCGCATGTTGCGGAGGATGGGAGTGGAGGAGGGAATCATATACCCAAGCGTGACATGGGCATTACCGCCGGTATCGCCGCTGATCTCGCCGCGCGTGGTGCCTTCCAGATCGGCATCGTCCAGAAACGTAACGCCGCCGCCGAGGCC
>CAYMDD010000367.1:0-1708 GCA_964389045.1 uncultured Rickettsiales bacterium | reverse complement strand
TGGAAGCTCAACTCGCCGGGACACAGCACCTCATGCAGCTTCTCGCCGGAGCGGATGCCGACAATGCGCGTAGGCAACCGGGGCGCGATAGCTTTGGCTAAGTCGGTCACGTACATGGAAGGGATTTTGGGGATGAAAATCTCCCCGCCCTGCATGCGCGCGAAATTGTCGAGCACGAAATCCACGCCTTGCGGCAGGGTGATCCAGAAGCGCGTCATGCGCGAGTCGGTGATGGGCAGCTCCTTCGCGCCTTCGGTCACAAGCTTCTGAAACAGCGGCACCACCGAGCCGCGCGAGCCGATGACGTTGCCGTAGCGCACCACCGAAAACATTGTCTTGCGCTCGCCGCGGATGTTGTTGGCCGCCACGAACAGCTTGTCCGCCACCAGCTTGGTGGCGCCATACAGGTTGATGGGCGCCGCCGCCTTGTCCGTCGACAGGGAAATGACCTTGCTCACCCCCTTCTCGATGGCAGCCGCAATCACGTTCTGCGAGCCGCGGATGTTCGTCTCCACCGCTTCGCCGGGGTTGTATTCCAACGCGGGCACTTGTTTGAGCGCCGCGGCGTGGATCAGGTAATCCACCCCCGTCATCGCCATCATCAGCCGGTCGCGGTCGCGGACATCGCCCAGGAAATAGCGCATGCAGTCGTCATCGAACTCCGCCTGCATCTCGTACTGCTTCAACTCATCCCGTGAAAAAACAATCAGGCGGTGCGGCTTGTAGCGCGAAAGGAGCATGCGGATGCATGTCTTGCCAAAGGAGCCGGTGCCGCCGGTGATGAGGATTTGCTTGCCGTCAAACATAATTTACTTTCCAATCGTTCATTATCGGAGTTGCGCAACGTAATGCTTGCGCAGTTCACCTGCCGCGCAAACGCCCGCGATCAGGAATGCAAGCAGGTATGCGAGTGCGGTAGCCCAGGCAGAGCCTACCGTGCCGAAACGGGCAATCAAGCAGTAATTCAACAGCAGATTTGCCGCCATGGTGCCGAGCGCGATGCCGGAGAGCCATTCCAGCTTACGGTAATAATGGAGAATGCTGCGCGTCAGGAGATAAAACGCTTGCGCAACCATAGCGACCATCAGTGGAACAATGTAATCGAACGCCGCATGAAAATCCTCGCCGATGACATACGGCCCTACCCATTTTCCCATCAAGGTAACAACGATGCCGCCCAAGGGCACCAGCAGGAAATATGCGCCTGAGCCTAGCCAAAGTTCTTTAGCCTCATCCGTGCCGGGGTGCTTCAAGCGCCGGAATGCCCAAGGTTGCCACGCGTAGAGAAATCCTTGCACGCCGATAAACAGCACCATCGGAAATAAGCTCGCCAGCGCAAAAAGGCTTGCCTGCTGCACGTTTAGCATATTAGCAAGCATTAGGCGGTCAGTCAGCAAAATGACCACCACGAGCATGCCGTTAGGCAGATAACGGAAGCCGAACGCAAGGATACTGAGCGTATGCTTGATGCGAAGCTTCCGCTCGGAGCGCTGCCGCGGCAAGTGCTTCGTAATCCAAAACCATGCCAACGCCAGTCCCAAACTCAAGCCCGTCAGCTTGCCGATAACCGCCCCTTCCCACCCCGAACCGCCGATAACCAGGACAGCGGAAAGGCAAAGCGTCGTAAACGCCTGCACTCCTTGGATGGTCGCGTAATGCTTGTGCTTTCCTTCGAATTGGTAAAAGGCCAACGCCACGTAAAACATCG
>CAYMDD010000366.1:0-1715 GCA_964389045.1 uncultured Rickettsiales bacterium | reverse complement strand
ATGCCTTTATTGCCGTATGTCATGCCGAGCACGAACCAGCTGCGCACGCGCTGGCGGGCAAACGAATCGATCACGCCTTGGAACAGCTCTTCCATTAAGAATTTCTGCGCCTCTTCCATGTCTTTCCACAAGTAAAACGGCGCGTAGATATGGTCAGCCTCGTTGTAAACGAAGGATTTATGCACCAGCCCCGGATGATCGTCGAACAGCGCGCGCCTGCGGCTTACCCGCTCGCGGATCTGATCCGCGTGAAAGTTATGCGGCAAAGGGATCGAGTACTGCATGGCAAGCATAGAGTATTTTTAAGCATCCGGTGTTTTTAAGGTTAGAGCGGCATATTATAAGGGGAATCGCCTGCTTTTCTATTATCCGCCTTGGACACCGCTATTTGCCAGATATTGTCCATTTTCCGCGGAACGGACGCGGAGATGCGGTCATGGCTCACAACGCTTCCCCTCTCTTCGACAAACGCCTCAATCGTTTCACGAATGATGGTTTTAAGAATGGCTTCCGCCTCAGCGGCATCTTCGGCCAGACCGGAAGCTTTTAAAATAGAGGCAGCGAAACCTGCATGATAGAGCGCAGGCAAGCAATCTTCCGCATAATCCCTACCCGATCCGTAAGCCATGATGTTGTAATTGTAACGGCTCTTGCAGTCCGGCGCACCCGTTTGCGTCTGGTGGTCGAACTGCCATAGAAAACCATTGACGATTCGTCTTAAGCGGCTCGGCGCGCTTTTCCGCTTCGGATGCATATTCGGGCGGTCCAGCACCGCTGCCCAATCTTCGCCCGTTTCCCGGCAATGCTGACGGATAGCCTTCACCGCCTTTTCGGCAATCGGATCAAGCCGGTGTTCTTTATCATGCACTTTCAAGGGTCGTTCGGCATCCATGAGAGCGTTAATACCGGTATCCTTCCGGCTTGAACGGCCCGTTTTCGGATACACTGATATAGCCGGCCTGCTCTTTGGTAAGCTTGGTAAGCTTTACGCCCAGCTTCTCCAGATGCAGCGCCGCCACTTTCTCATCCAACGCTTTCGGCAATACGTAAACTTTGTTTTCATACTTGCTGTGGTTATTCCACAGCTCGATCTGCGCCAGCACTTGATTCGAAAAGCTGGTGCTCATCACGAAGCTCGGATGCCCGGTGGCGCAGCCCAGATTCACCAGCCTGCCCTTCGCCAGCAGCACCAGGCGCTTGCCTCCCGGGAAGGTGATTTCATCCACCTGCGGCTTTACCTCCTGCCATTGCATATTCTTTAACGCGGCGACCTGAATTTCCGAATCGAAATGCCCGATGTTGCAAACAATGGCGCGGTCTTTCATGGCGCGCATGTGCTCTATGGTAATCACGTCCACATTGCCGGTGGCCGTCACGAAGATATCGCCCAGCGGCGCCGCCTCTTCCATCGTCGTCACCTGGTAGCCTTCCATCGCGGCCTGCAAGGCGCAGATCGGGTCGATCTCCGTTATCACCACGCGCGCGCCCTGGCCTTTCAAGGCATGCGCGCAGCCCTTGCCGACATCCCCGTATCCGCAGACTACGGCCACCTTGCCGGCGATCATCACATCTGTGGCGCGCTTTAAGCCGTCGGGCAGCGATTCGCGGCAGCCGTAAAGATTGTCGAACTTCGATTTGGTCACGGAATTGTTCACGTCGATGGCGGGCACCTTCAATTTCCCTGCCTTCGCCATTTCGTGCAGGCGGTGCACGCC
>CAYMDD010000365.1:0-1718 GCA_964389045.1 uncultured Rickettsiales bacterium | reverse complement strand
GTGTGATAGGCTTCCCACGCAATGCCGCTTGGGTCTTTGACCCATGATTTGTCGGATGCCGCGTAGCAGCAGGTGGTTTCGCCCTCGTCGAACATGCCAAGATCGGCGCGCTTCAGATGTTCGCGCAAGCCCTCCAGTTCTTCCGGCGCGTCCACCTGAATGCCGAAATGATCCAGCCCCGGCTTTGCGCCACGAGCAGAAATGGCGAAGTTGACGCGCGGGTCATCCAGCATCCACTTGGCGTAATCGGGCTTTTGCTTGGTGGGCTGCGCACCGAACAGGGTGGAGTAAAAGCCGATGGATTGTTCTAAATCCTCAACGGCGATATGCACATGCAGACGTTTCATTTTTTCCTCCGTTTGGTTGTAGGTTTGCATTCCGTGGCGCAGGCGCTTTCGCCTTCTTCACGGATGCAACAGTTTTCGCGTAAGTAACCGAGCAAGGCTTCCATCGCATCGCAGTTGGCAGCGTAAATCATCTGCCGTCCCTGTTTACGGGAAGTCACCAGCCCGGCATGGGCGAGATGTGATAAGTGGAAGGACAACGTATTGTGCGGAATGCCAAGCTGATCACTGAGCGCCCCCGCAGGCGTACCATCGCGTCCATATTCGATAAGCAGCTTGAATACTCGCAGGCGGGTTTCCTGCGAGAGGGCGGATAAGGCGATGATGGCAGTGTCAAGATTCATATGTCCATTGTAATGGACGGATTATAATATGTCAATGGCTATGGACATATTAAAACACCCTTGACCGCAGCTGCACATGTCTTATGCAATAGAGGATGAAAAAAAGACACTGCAAAAACAACCGCTTCCTACAGTACGCATCTGCTACGGCATCTGCGCTTCACCATCGGTCAGAACATCCACCACCACCGCAGCCAGCAGAAGCTACCGCTCAAAAAGCTGGCTCGGCTGACGGGCATTTCCGAACCGCTGCTCGATCAGTATGAGCTGGGCAAGAACGAAATCCGGCTGGATGCGTTGCTCAAAATCGCCTGCGCGTTGCGCGTGACGGTGGCGGAGCTGATGCAGGCATGAGCAAGGAAGCCGCTGAAACCCTGCTATTCGAACGCGAAAAACTCTACGAGGAAATATGGGCGGAACCGATGATGCAGGTGGCCAAGCGCTACGGCATCTCCGATGTCGGCCTCGCCAAAATCTGCAAGAAAATGAGCATTCCCCGCCCACCGCGTGGCTATTGGACAAAGAAATCCTACGGCGTGCGCACCAGAAAGGAACATCTGCGCCCCGCCACTGTCCAGACGCAAACCGTCGCCGTGGTGGAACGCAACGATAAACACCTGGCAACCATCAATGACCAGCGCCGCATCCAAGCCCCCGAATTCGCCACCGAGCGCCAGAAAATACGCCGCCTGAAGATCGCCCTACGCGATATGGAAATCGCCCGCCGCACGCGGCTGTATCTGGAGGCGATGCGCACGCTGCCCACCGCCACTGAGCCGGAACAAGCGCAGTGGCTGGCATGGGTGGCGCAATACGCCAACCATATCGATCCAACAGTGGATTTCACCATGCAGGGGGTCAAGACTGGGAAAGACACCGCCCCGATCTATAAATTCACCGCGCAGGGGTTCGTGGATGATTGAACTTGTAAGGATTGCTTACAAGTTCCAACCCTTCGGGATTTCCGAATGGTTCAGTTATTAAGGATTCCTTGACAACTGGGTGAGCGCTATGCCTCCAACGCTAACCG
>CAYMDD010000364.1:768-1719 GCA_964389045.1 uncultured Rickettsiales bacterium | reverse complement strand
TGAGGTTGATATTGCGGTGCTGGTGGTGGAGGCCGATGGCCAGAATATTCCGCATATTCATACCAATGGTATTCGCATCATCCCTGAGGGCACGATTGATAAATGGATGCGCGGCAAGAGCGCTTTGCTGCAAGATAACATCGCCGGCATCGAGCCGATTTATGGCGGCGGGGCAACGCTGGTGAAATCACAAATTCTTCTGCGCGTGGATATTTCAATGAACACGCCGCCCGCGATTTTAGCATTCGGCAGCCGTGACCCCCATATGTTCTTCGAAGGCCAAGCCACCGACCAGATTGTGTTTCTTGCCCGCGTCATTGAAAGATGCTTTCGCACATGGTTGCACCTTCCGGGATAAACTCAGAAACTCTTGCTTTTTGTGCCCCTGACCTCGCTGCGCGTGTACAGGAATGGCAAGATTACCTTCAGCATGAACGCAAAGTCTCGCGCCATACGCTGCGCGCCTATTGCGGGGATCTTTCGCATTTCATAGCGTTCCTGAGAGATCATTTTGGCAAGGAACCAAGTCTGGAGGCTATGGCTTCGGCCGGGCTGCGAGATTTTAGATCCTGGATGAGTAAAAAGGCGATGCAGGGCAGCGGTAATGCCAGCCGCGCACGATCGCTCTCCGGTATTAAAAATTTCCTCAGCTGGCTCGATAAAAACGGCATTTTGCACAACGCCGCCATCAGCGCCGTGCGCACGCCCAAGCTGGCGCATAAGCTGCCCCGCGCACTGCATGAAAATCAAGCCGAAAAACTTTTAGATTCCCTGGATATGCTGGAGACCGAGGATTGGGTGATCCTGCGTGACCGCGCTTTATTTTCGCTGCTGTATGGATGCGGATTGCGGATTGATGAAGCACTTTCGCTCAATATCGGCGATATGCCGCGCAGTGGTGTTTTGCGCGTCACCGGTAAGGGTCGCAAACAGCGCGAAGTTCCTGTGATT
>CAYMDD010000364.1:0-758 GCA_964389045.1 uncultured Rickettsiales bacterium | reverse complement strand
AAGGCGTATCTGGAGCAATGCCCGTTCCCCTCATCGAGCAGCCGTGCGTTATTTTTAGGTGAGCGCGGCAAGCGCCTTAATCAGGGTATTGCGCAAAAAGCGCTGCGCGATATTCGTGGGCTTGCCGGGTTGCCGGAAACCGCAACACCGCACGCGCTACGCCATTCCTTTGCGACGCATCTTTTGCAAAACGGCGCGAATTTAAGAGAGATTCAAGAGCTGCTGGGGCATGCTTCGCTGAGCACCACCCAGCGCTATACGGAAGTCAACGCCGAGGAATTAATCCGTATTTACAAAGCCGCACATCCGCGGGCTTAAAATAACTAAAACTCAAGAATTAGCTAAACTAATTTCTTGAAGCTGACGAATAACATCTAGACCTTCTTGCAATCGATTTTCATTTCCCAGGGTTAAGAAGTCTAAAAAATCAGCTAGACTCTCGGTTGCTCCGGCTCTAATCCATTCTTGATGAATACCTGCTGTATCATCCAAGCCCGCCATGAGAACTCCTTTTGTGAATTATCATCAAAATTTTAATACGCACAATCACCAGGAGTTAAGCCCCGTTCAGTGCCGCGTGCAGCTCTGTCGGAATTGGGCAACTCCCAAGGCTGTGAATCCCTGATTGTTGGTTTTGTGGCACGGGTCTAGGTGCTGGTTTTTTACCACCACCCGGCTCAAGTGGAACAAAACCACCCAATGCAAAAGCGCGAGCTAATTCATTTGTATTCATTTTTTTTCCTTATACTATCCACCGA
>CAYMDD010000363.1:597-1729 GCA_964389045.1 uncultured Rickettsiales bacterium | reverse complement strand
CTTCCGTACTGGAGCCGATGCTAAGGAGTATCGCATTGCAGCCCAGGCACGGGGTAGAGGTGATCGTCGTGGATAACGATCCGAAGGCAAGCGCCGAAGAAACGTGCAAGGCATTCCCGGATTTTCGCTATATCCATGAAATAAAGGCGGGCTTAAGCCATGCGCGCAACGCGGGCGCCGCGGCAGCCACAGGAGAGTATCTTCTTTTTCTGGATGACGACGCACGTTGTCCGGAAGGATTAATCGGCACCGTGACGGCAACGCTCAACCGGCATGCGCCGGATGCGTTTGGCGGGCCTGTCCTGCCGCTTTACACCGTCCCGCCGCCCGCGTGGTTTCCGGAGGAATACGAACGCCGTGTGCATGCTGAAGCATCAGGATTTTCGGACAGCGTCTCGTTGAGCGGAGCAAATTTCGGTATGCGCGCCGACGTCTTCCATGCGCTGGGAGGGTTCGAGGCCGACAAAGGCATGGTCGGCGGTAAGATGCGCTTTTTGGAAGAACGTGCGCTGCTCGACCGCTACCGCAGGCATGCAGCTGCCGAGGCAAAAGTGTATTATGCCCTGGAATGCGCAGTGCTCCACGCCACGCCGCCCCAACGTCTAAAGCTTATGTATCAGCTGAAAAGGCAGTTCCTGAGCCATCGCGCACGGGGAAGATACATTGTGACGCTCCACCAAGGCGCGCGTCTCCCGTTGCGCTTGACGCTGATAAGCTATTTTCTGGCGTTCGCCGCCTGGCAATGCCTGCGGCTCTTTTTTTCGCGCAAACGAGAACCGTATCTCCGCCGTGCCGCCAGGGCGTTCTTAGCATGTGCGGGCAGCGCGGGAATGCTGTCGGGGTTGTGCAGCCATCAGATTGCGCTATATGAAGATCAAGACCAGAAAATCTTCTGCCATTGGCCGGGCATCGCCGCACTAGCGGCGCTCCGCTTGCATTATCCATGGATAAAGCTAGGCTACGGAGGCGTATCAAAATGGTTGCACTTTTTCTATTTTATGTTCTTTGACTTTCTCAGCACGTCTACGCCGAGAACCGAGCCACGCCGTTTATGACCATGTCAGCCGCAGAACAGTTCTCCGCCGCATCCTTTGCGGCGGAGAACTGTTCTGCGGCTGACATGGTCATAAAC
>CAYMDD010000363.1:257-587 GCA_964389045.1 uncultured Rickettsiales bacterium | reverse complement strand
CCTATAACCGCAAGACCATGCTGGAAAAACTGGTGGAAAGCATCCGCCCGCAGCTGCCCGCGCCGTATCCGTTCGAAGTGATTATTGTCGATAACAATTCGCCCGACGATACGGCGGAGTATGTCAGGGCGCTGGAGCGAACCGGCGCGCCCTTCCGCTACGTGCGGGAGGAAAAGCAGGGCTTAAGCCATGCGCGCAACGCGGGCGCCGCGGCAGCCAGGTACGATTACCTCATTTTCATCGACGACGACGCCGTGCTTTCCTCCGGCTACGTGGCAGCGCTCGGTGCCATGCTGGAGACAAGGCAGCCAGACCTGTTCGGCGGCCCCA
>CAYMDD010000363.1:0-247 GCA_964389045.1 uncultured Rickettsiales bacterium | reverse complement strand
AAGCCTCGAAGTGCGAAAGAAGGCGCAAGTCTCCGGTTTCTACCCCAACCTGACCTTAAGCGGCGGCAACCTCGGCGTGCGGAAGGATGTGCTTGCCCGCTTAGGCGGCTTCAACCCCGATTACGGCATGCGCGGCAACAAGGTCGGCATGCTCGAAGAACGCCTCCTGATGGAAGCATACCGGCGCGACACCCCGGCACAGGCGCACAAAGTCTATTACGACCTGGACTGCTATATCCTTCATCAT
>CAYMDD010000362.1:0-1735 GCA_964389045.1 uncultured Rickettsiales bacterium | reverse complement strand
ATATAATGGAATCATTATGGACAGCATCACGAACGATCTTTTTTTCACCCGCTCCGGCCTCGACCGCGCGCGCGTCCAGGGACTGGTGGGGCAAGCGCTTCACGGCATGGACGACGGCGAGCTGTTTTTGGAATACAGCCAGTCCGAAAACCTGGTGTGGGACGATGGGAAGCTCAAGAATGCCAGCTTTAACACCGCGCAAGGCTTCGGCTTAAGGGCGGTATTGGGCGAATCGGTGGGGTTCGCGCACGCTTCCGTGCTAGAGGAGGACGCCATCCGCCGCGCGGCACAGACCGTGCGCACGGCCAATTACGGCCAGAGCGGGAAGGAGGAGATGTTTCCGCCCGCCTTCGGCACCAACCGGCTGCTTTACAGCGACATCAACCCGCTGCGGGAAGTGGCGTTCGAGCAAAAGCTGACCGTGCTTCAGGAGATCGACGCGTATTTGCGGGCGAAAGACAGCCGCATCCGCCAGGTGTCGGCATCTTTAAGCGGGGTGTGGCAGGCCGTGTCGGTGATGCGCGCGGACGGGCGTTTGGCCGGCGATATCCGCCCCTTGGTGCGCTTGAACGTGAGCGTGGTGCTGGAAGAAAACGGGCGCATGGAAAGCGGCAGTTTCGGCGCGGGCGCGCGCGTGGCCTATGCGGAATACCTCACGCCCCATAAGTGGCGCGGCATGGCCGACGAGGCGCTTCGGCAAGCGGCGCTGAACCTCGAATCGGTGGCCGCTCCCGCGGGAGAAATGCCGGTGGTGATCGGGCCGGGCTGGTGTGGGGTGCTGCTGCACGAGGCAGTCGGCCACGGGCTGGAGGGAGATTTCAACCGCAAGGGCACCTCCGTGTTTTCCGGCATGCTTGGAAAGCAGGTCGCCTCCAAAGGCGTGACGGTGGTGGATGACGGGACGCTGGAGGCAAGGCGCGGTTCCATCACGATCGACGACGAAGGCACGCCCTCGCAGCGCAACGTGCTGATCGAAGACGGTATATTGACCGGTTATCTGCAAGACCGCATGAACGCCAGGCTCATGGGGGTGCGCGCCACCGGCAACGGGCGCAGGGAGAGCTTTGCCCATCAGCCGCTGCCGCGCATGACCAACACCTTTATGCTAGGAGGCGATGCGCCGCAGGAAGATATGATCCGATCGGTCAAGAAAGGCATTTACGCCGCGCATTTCGGCGGCGGGCAGGTGGATATCACCTCCGGCAAGTTCGTGTTTTCGGCCTCGGAGGCGTATCTGATCGAGGACGGGAAGGTGACGAAGCCCGTCAAAGGCGCCACGCTGATCGGCGCCGGCGCGGACACCATGCGCAAAATCCGCATGATCGGTAATGACATGGCGCTGGACGAGGGCGTGGGCACGTGCGGCAAGGCCGGGCAATCCGTGCCGGTCGGCGTCGGCCAGCCCAGCCTGCTGATCGAGGCGATGACCGTGGGCGGCACGGCGGTGTGATTGGGGGGTAGGCATTAGTGATTAGGCATTAGGGAATAATGCAATCGCTTACCCTATTAATTTCCCTAATGCCTGTATTCTCGCCTTACCCCGCCCTTATATGACAGTTGCGTTACAGTTTGGTTGCAAATCCGTGAATTTAGCGGGGTTTGCGCGTGTTGTGCTTGCTACCGCGCCGGGGATTTCGATAGTATCAAGACATGAGATAACAATAGATGAATAAAAGCACCATAAAAGACTGGATAGAAGGGTATGACGGAAATGTGGAATCCTAGAGATTTATTC
>CAYMDD010000361.1:1487-1739 GCA_964389045.1 uncultured Rickettsiales bacterium | reverse complement strand
AAGTGCTTCCGCATTACCTCGAATCGAGCATGCAAAGCTTCCTCTCCAACCAGGAGAAGATGCGCGAATATATGGGTAAAGGCTCATTCCCCGGTTTCGGCCAGTTCTCCACGCAAATGGAAGAGCTCAGCAAGCAGAACATGGAAATGTTCACCCGCGCCTTCAATATGTTCAACCCGTTCGCCGCGGGTGCCGAGCCGAAGAAGAAATAATGCCCAAGGGATACCTCATTGTCCGGGTCGACGTGTCGGA
>CAYMDD010000361.1:0-1477 GCA_964389045.1 uncultured Rickettsiales bacterium | reverse complement strand
CCGTACAGAAGTTCGGCGGGCGCTTCCTCGTGCGTGGCGGGAAGCATGAGGTCATGGAAGGGCAGGGCATGAGCCGCAATGTCATTCTGGAATTCAAGGATGCCGATACCGCACGCGCCTATTATAACAGCCCGGAATACCAGTCTGCGCGTGCACACCGCATAGGCGGCGCGGATTTCAATATGACGTTGGTCGAGGGGTTCGAGTAATTAACGCGAAGGCGTATCGTCGCTGCGCCCAACACGCGGGCCAGTGAAAGCGGATACGGCACCAGCCGCTCCCGCAGCAAATGCCATGACGCCAGCGGTCCCAGGTTCTATCGAGGCAACGGCGCTGATAGCCGCAGCGACCGCGCCAGCCGGAAGGGCTTTGCTTGCAATACTCCCGATGCTCGCGCCCATACCGCTGATGTCCGAAGCCAGCTTGTCTGCGTATGCCTGGATAGTGGTGCTTTGAGGATGGTTCTGGTTGACCCCGCAGGCAGTGATGCTCAACCCTGCGCATGAATATGTATCGTACAGTTCTTGCGCGAATTCTTGGTTGGTGGGGTCTTGTGCCATAAATCTCATCCTGAGAAAGCGGTGGTCTATGATTCAGACTATAGCATCCGATTATGACGGTATCGTGACGGAACGGTGATAAAGCGATGACGAAGAAGGAAAATATTAGATCGATTTTTATCTAATTTATGCAACGCCACGCGGCCCACGTTGCGTCGATTGCTCGACATATTCTGCCCAGCTCTGGGCCTTCTGGCGGGCGGCCAGCGCACGTTGTACGGCTGTTTCCTGCCCTTCCTTGATTCGGTCCATGGTATGGTCCGCAGCGAAATGCGCCGTCTTCTGTAAAGTGTCGCTCACATGCGCTGTATGATGTGCCGCGCCATGTGTGGCATTATAATTAGCGGCCAGCTGGTTCCCTGCTTGGGTTGCTAGCTCTTCCGGCATCAATGCCGCCGTTTCTACCGGGGAAGATCCAGGCATAAGCACGGTCGAATGCTGATTGGCCATGTGGGTTTTGGCGATAACGGCCGCCCCGGTTACGCCCGCAACAGCAGCAGCGGGGGTCGCGATCGCAGCGGTGGATCCACTGAATAAGCCGCCAATCCATTCCATTGCGCTGGCCGCTCCTTTCGATACACCATCGATTATCGAGGAGAGGGAGGGGTCGATAGGCAGGCCAAATACGCCCGTAGCAAAATTCAAGGCCATATAGGCAACGACGGCGATGACGCTCCAACGCACGATTTGCCGCGCACCGGAGACCATGCGCCCCCACAACGGCTTGCTCGGCCGCGATGCGGGTGCGGAAGGGGCGGGGGATGAAGCAGGAGCGGGCGATACGCCCATTTCCTTGCGTGCAGCCGACAACGCCGCCTCACTGCGCACGAGGTCGCGGCGCAATCGAAGATGCTGCTCTTCAAGATTCTGTAAAAGTTCGCGGTCGTTGGCCATACTGCAATCCTAGCACAGTGGGC
>CAYMDD010000360.1:0-1739 GCA_964389045.1 uncultured Rickettsiales bacterium | reverse complement strand
GTTTATCCCTGCGCGAAACAGCGCCTCCGACGCATAGATATTGCCCACCCCCACCACCAGCGAAGCATCGATCAACGCAGGCTTGACGGCGGTCTTCCGCTTGGACAGCCGCTCTTTTAAATACGTGTGGGAGAAGGCTTTTTCCAACGGCTCCGGGCCTAGGCGGGATAAAAGCGGGTGCGCCGCCAATTCGTCCGTCTTGCCGATGTCCATCAACCCGAACCGGCGCGCGTCGTTGAACACCAGATGCGCACCCCCGTCAAAGCGGAACACCACATGGTCATGCGCCTGCAAGCCGGGCGGGGCGGCGGGGTGGAACAGGAATTTCCCCGTCATTCCAAGATGCGCAATCATCGTGGAGCCATTATCCAGGCCGAACAGCAGGTATTTGCTGCGCCTGCCTATCCCTTCGACGGCAGTCCCTTCCAGCGCCTGCGCAAACCCGCTTGGAAAAGGCGTGCGCAGATTGCCGCGCTTCAGCGCCACCTCGGCGATCCGCCTGCCCCGAATGCTGCTTTCGAGCGCGGCGCGCACGGTTTCCACTTCCGGTAGCTCAGGCATGCGGGGTATGTTTTTTAAGGCTTGTGCATTGAGGCGATACGGTGTTTGTTTGCGCGCATGACGAAAGAAAATCAAGAAGCGAATACGCATTTCGGCTTCCAAGACATCCCCCGCGCCGAAAAGCAGGCGCGCGTAGGCGAGATTTTCCGCCGCGTCGCCCCGAAATACGATGTGATGAACGACGCCATGAGCCTGGGCCTCCACCGCCTGTGGAAAGACACCCTCGTGCGCGGCCTTCGCCTACCGCAATCCGCCGCAGTTCTTGATGTCGCCGGCGGCACCGGAGATATCGCCTTCCGTATCCTGAAGCATTTTCAAGATGCCTCTCCGAGCGTCACCATCTGCGACATCAACCCCGCCATGGTGAAAGAGGGTATGGCAAGAGCCATGGATCTCAACTTTCTGGACAACCTCCGATGGGCATGCGGCAATGCCGAATCACTCCCCTTCCCCAACAGCAGCTTCGAAGCCTATACCATCGCTTTCGGCATCCGTAACGTAACGGATATGGCAGAAGCCCTTAAAGAAGCACACCGTGTGCTCAAGCCCGGCGGGCGTTTCCTGTGCCTGGAATTCACTCCTTATGAAGACAAGCCTTTAAAGCCGCTCTATGACGCATATTCTTTTCATGTTATACCCTGCATGGGTAGAGTTCTTGCACAGGATGAAGCATCCTACCGTTACCTCGTGGAAAGCATCCGCCGGTTTCCTAGGCAGGATGACTTTGCAGAGATCATAGAGCATGCCGGGTTCACGCGCGTTAAGTGGCGCGATCTCGGCTTCGGCATGGTTGCCGTCCACAGCGGTTGGAAAGCGTAGAAGCATGCTTTTCCGCAATATCCGTAATAGTGCGCGGCTGTTAAGCATCGGCCTTACCCTCGCCCGCGAGGACGCGCTGTTCATTTTCCGCGACGCCGGCCTTCCCGCCTTTCCATTGTGGCTCGGCAGGCCGTTCCGCCGCAGGCATACCTCAAGCAAGGGCGAACGTTTGGCGCGCGCGCTGGAAAAGCTCGGCCCCACCTTCATTAAGCTGGGGCAGACGCTCTCCACGCGCTCAGACATCGTCGGCCAGGAAATCGCCGAAAGCTTAGGCAATCTGCGCGATAACCTTCCCCCCTTCGACAGCCGCCTCGCCCGGGCGATTGTAGAGGAGGAACTGCGCTGCAAGGTAGAGGAGG
>CAYMDD010000359.1:0-1743 GCA_964389045.1 uncultured Rickettsiales bacterium | reverse complement strand
GTAAGAAAAGCAGCAAGAAGGCATATCTCATGGCGCGGGCGCTCCTTGCGGCGGAGAAGGCGCGCCTGCGGGGGCGGGCTTGGGCGGATTCGGGTCTTTAAAGCCCATCCATTCGAACGCTACCGCGTTGTCCAAACGCGGATCAGTGGTAAATGCGGAGTCGGTTTTCGCCATGTTTGCCTTATTCTGATCCAGCTGCGCCATGCGCAGCTTGCTGATCTTCACCATCGCGGGCAACCGGTTTTGGAGCGCATGGAGAAAAGCAACCGTCTGCTCGTCGTGAAAGCTGCGGAAATTCAAGCTACCTTGGCTGGAAAGCAAAACGGAACGGGTTTTACGGTATTTGGCTTCCTGGGTTTCCTTGACCGGTTCTAAGGCCACCGCCATGTCTCCAAGCGCGAATTCGAGTTGTAACTTATCGAACAACGGTCGCATCAGCGAGCGGTTGAGCTGGAATTCCTCATCGCCTTCCTTGGTCATTAAATGGCGGTATTCCGGCGAGCCTCCCTGGAAATTCTTTACTTTATTCTGAAGCGCCGATGTCTGGTTTTCGATGCCGGCTACGTCCCCGCGGAGCGCATTTTTCTGCGCGCTCGAGGCTTCGACCTGATCGGAGAGAAACCAGGCCAGCCCGCCCAAACCGCTAAGTACCCCGAGCAGGATAACCGTCTGGATCAGCAGCATGCGCTTGAGCTTGCGGATTTTCATAAGCCGCTCCTCATCTCATTGAAGGGAGATTCAGCGCTGGGCGGAGGCGCGGGAGGAGGCGGCATTCCGGGCATACCGCCCGGCGGACGATTGCCTGGCATCATAACCGGCGAGGCGCCGGTAGCCGGTATAGCGGAAGCCCCGGCGGCAATCGCCGCTTCCGTCAGCATGACATGCCCTTTAAAGGTGATTTCGGCCACTAGCGCTTTTTTCTCCACCGTCGCGGCCTTATCGCCGAGCCGGATTTCCACCTTATCCGTGTCCTTGGCAATGCCTTGCACCGTTTGCTGCAACTCATACCCCGGCAGGGCGGTTTTAAGCCGTGCGACCAGCGCATCCACCGCGGCCACAGCGCGCGTGTTGTCATCATCGGGCAGCCCCATATTCACTACGATCTTACCGCGCACTTGGACTTCTCCCTGGCCTTTTCCACGGGTCAGTGCAGGCGTTGCCCCTTCAGCCTTGGCAATTTCCCATTCCACCGCCGTTACGCGCCCCGCTCCCTGGATGGCATTCGACACCGCGATCAGGAACGGCTCCGGCGTATAGGTTTCCTGCTTCAAGCCCTCATAGACGGAAATCGTGTCGGAAAGCTTATCGATATCGCTGGCTAGGCGCATGGCGTCGGTACGGAGTTGATTATAGCCCAGTTGCTTAAAATGCTTCTGCTGTTCCAAGTCGCTGATGTCGTTGCTTGCCAGCCAATAGTCGTAGGCATTGCTGCCCACCGCAAAAAGCAAACCCAGAATCGCCAGCGCGCCGAATGCACGCATCAAAGGGAAAATCCGGTATATTTTGTCGAGCTTCATCAGCATCGGCGTCCACAGGCGCAGGCGCATCTTCGATGCATTGTTGAGTGAGGCGATCAGCACCGCATCGCCGTAGCGGTCGGCAGGCTGCGTGGCTTCTTCGACTCCCAGTTCCCGGCTAAGTGCATGCGGCGAGAACAGGCGCACCGAGGCCGCGGTCAAGCGCTTGCGGTCAAGCGCATCGAGCGTTTCTTGCGCGGCCACTATCACAAGGTTCAATGCACCC
>CAYMDD010000358.1:0-1743 GCA_964389045.1 uncultured Rickettsiales bacterium | reverse complement strand
CGACTATCTGGTGCCGTCACGCATCCATCCGGGCAAGTTCTACGCGCTCCCCCAGGCGCCGCAGCAGTTCAAGCAGCTGCTGATGGTGTCGGGCTTCGACAAGTATTTCCAGATCGCCCCCTGCTTCCGCGACGAAGACGGGCGCGCCGACCGTAGCCCAGGCGAATTCTACCAACTCGACATGGAGATGAGCTTCGTGACGCAGGACGATGTGTTCGCCGCCATCGAGCCGGTGCTCCACGGCATCTTCACCGAGTTCGGCAACAAGGCCGTAACGCCCACTCCGTTCCCGCGCATCACTTACGCGGAGGCGATGCTGAAGTACGGCTCGGACAAGCCCGACCTCCGCAACCCCATCATCATTTCGGATGTCACGGAGGTGTGGCGCGGCAGCGGCTTCGGCATTTTCACCAAGGTGATCGAAGGCGGCGGCGTCATCCGCGCCATCCCCGCGCCCGGCACGGCAGAGAAACCGCGCAGCTTCTTCGACGGGATGATCGAGTTCGCCAAGGCGCAAGGCGCGCCCGGCCTGGCCTATATCGTCTACAAGGGCGGGGAGGGAGCGGAAGCGTTTGCCAGCCCGCTAGTGAAATTCCTTGCCCCGGAAGCCCTTCAACGAATGGTTGAGGTATGCGGGCTAAATCCGGGTGATTCGGTGTTTTTTGCCTCCGGCGCCACGCTCGCAGCAGCGAAATTGGCGGGCGCGGTACGCTCCCATCTCGGCCAGGATTTAGGACTCCTTAAGAAAGATGTGTTTGAATTTCTATGGGTGGTGGATTTCCCCTATTTCGAGATGAACGAAGAGGAGGGGAAGATCGAGTTCAGCCACAACCCGTTCTCCATGCCGCAGGGCGGGATGGAGGCGCTGGAGAGCAAGAATCCCCTGGAGATTCTCGCCTACCAGTACGATATCGTGTGCAACGGGGTGGAGCTGTCGTCGGGCGCCATCCGCAACCATAAGCCGGAGATCATGTACAAGGCCTTCGAGATCGCAGGGTACGGAAAAGACGTGGTGGATGCGCGCTTCGGCGGCATGATCTCCGCGTTTAAATTCGGCGCGCCCCCGCATGGCGGGCTGGCGCCGGGCGTTGACCGCATGGTGATGCTGCTTGCCGATGAGCCGAATATCCGCGAGGTGATCGCGTTCCCGATGAACCAGAAAGCGGAGGATTTGCTGATGCAGGCGCCGAGCCAGGTGGAGGAAAAGCAGTTGAGGGAACTCCATCTGATGCTGTCGCCCAAAGCGCTGAAGGCGCTGAAAGACGAAACCGCCCAGGAAAAAGGCGAGGCGGCATGAGCGGCGAGGCAAAGGTATACTCGCGCCGCGCGGTGATGGGTGGATTGCTGGCAGGCGGGCTGGCGGCGGTGGCGCATCCGGCGCGGGCGGGGTTTCCGCCGCAGGCGAAGCTGTTGTCGTTCGAAAACTTGCATACGGGCGAGAAGCTCAAGAATATCCCTTACTTCGAGTCCGGGCGCTACATACCGGACGCAATGCGCGAGATCGACCGCATCCTGCGTGATTTCCGCACCGGCGAATCGATGCGCATGGACGTGAAGCTACTCGACCTCATGCACCGCGTGCACCGCGAGGTCGGCTCCAATGCGCCGTTCCAGATTATCTCCGGCTACCGTTCGCCCAAGACCAACGCCATGCTGCATGGGATGAGCGGCGGCGTGGCCAAGAAAAGCCTGCACATGGACGGAAAAGCGGTGGATATCCGCCTTGCCGATCGCGGCCTGGGG
>CAYMDD010000357.1:0-1748 GCA_964389045.1 uncultured Rickettsiales bacterium | reverse complement strand
GTATTAATCAATGCATTTGTAAGCGCCTCCTCCCCTTCCACGGCGGTGACGGCGCCGGCATGGCTCGCCAGGAGCAACGCCCAGGCGCCAAGCCCGGAGAATAAATCGACCGTATCCGCACCCGGAGGAATGGAACGTTTCAGCAGCTGCGCAACGATGTCCTGCGTTTCCGCCGATGCCTGCAGGAATGCTCCCGGCGGCAAGTGCAGGCGGTAATCCCCAACGCTTACCGTGACGGCTTCCGGGGCTTGCCATGCTACTTCGGTGCTTTTTCCATGCGCGAGGCTGAAGCGCGAAATACCTGCCAGGGGCAGGGAATCAATAACCTCCTGCCGCTGCTTGCCGGCAAGGGGCTGTTCGTGCGTCAGGACGGCATCGATACGGTTGCCGTCGCACAATGTCAGTTGCAGCTTGGCATTAGGTAAAAGCGGCAAGCTCGCAACCCATGCCGGGCTTTGCTTGACCCAATTCTGCAACGCCGGGGCAAGGATCAGGCAGTTGCTTACCTGTTCCGGCACATGGCTGCGCGGGCGGAGGAATGCGAGTGCACCGCGATGCACAAGGAATTCCGCCCGCCTGCGCGATGCGGGAGGCAGGAAATGCACCGGCAGAGGAATATCCTCAGGCGCATAGCCCGCCTTCCGCACGGCTTCGCTCAAGCCTTGCCGCTTGAAGGCGCGGTATGCATCTTCGTTCAACTGCTGCAAGGCGCAGCCGCCACAGCGGGCGTCATGCGCGCAAGGAGAGATTCGCCGCGTCTGGCCGGGGCAAAGAATTTCCTCTGTCTCGCCATGGTATTGGCCGCCGTGAAAGCCGGTAATGCGGGCGCGCAGCTCATCGCCTGCAACGGTTTTGGGGAGAATCAGGGGCTTGCCCTTATATTCGGCAATGCCATCGCCTAAGCCGCCCAGGCGCGCAACCCGGACTACCGCGGAATCAGGCAATAAGGTCGGGGTAGAGGATGCGCTCGATTTGGGCGATTTCATCGCGGAGGGAGAGTTTTTCTTTCTTGATGCGCATCTGGCTGAATGCGTCGAGGGTGAGATCTTTGGCTTCTTCATCCAGCACCCGGTGCTTTTCGCGTAAGGAATCCAGGCGTTTAGCCAGTATCAACTCTTCATCCATAGCTACTTTAAGCCTTGATTTTGTTGCTTACATTTAAAATGGGAACGGTAAATAATACCAAACCGTTAAAAAACCATAATATTATATCACAATAGCACAGTGATACCTAGAAGAATTTACGCCTCCACCGGCGTTTTCGCGCCGTCCACGCCCTGCCAGCGTTTGACCAGCGCATGGGAAATGCCGAACAGATCGAGCGTGCGCCCGACCGTATGGCCGATGATATCCTCAATATTTTGCGGATGGCTGTAGAATGCCGGCACCGGAGGGGCGACGATGGCGCCCATTTCGGTTGCGGCAGCCATATTGCGGATGTGTCCCAGATGCAGCGGCGATTCGCGCGTGAGCAGCACCACGCGGCGGCGTTCCTTGAGGCAGACATCGGCGGCGCGGGTGAGCAGCGTGGTGGTGACGCCGCCGGCGATCTCGGCGAGGCTGCGCATCGAGCAGGGGGCGACGATCATGCCCAGGACGGGATAAGAGCCGCTGGCGATACAGGCGCTCATGTCAGCGGCGGAATGCAGCGTTCCCGCCAGCGCGTGCGCTTGTTTGAGGGTGTAGGGCGTTTCATGCGCAAGCGTGATCTGGCCGGAGCGGCTGATGACGAGATGCGTGTGGATGCC
>CAYMDD010000356.1:1352-1758 GCA_964389045.1 uncultured Rickettsiales bacterium | reverse complement strand
TGATTAACCGTTTCGACCGGGTGTTCATCGAGCGTGCGGGCAAGATGACGGAGGCTGGCTTCCAGTTCGATTCGGAGGAATCGGTGGAAAAAATGGCTCGGCTGATTATTTCCCTTTGCGGGCGCGACATGATCGCCGAGCGCTCGCCGCTGATCGACGGCATGTTGCCCGACGGCAACCGCGTGGCGGTGGTGCTGCCGCCCGTGGCGGTGGAGGGCGCCACCATTTCGATCCGTAAATTTCCGAAAGACCCCATCACCTTAAACCAGATGGTGGAAAAAGGCGTGCTCACCCAGCACGTGGCGGAATTCTTGAAGGCGGCGGCGCGGGCGAAGCTCAACATTATCATCTCCGGCGGCACATCCTCGGGCAAGACCACCATGCTCAACGCCATCACCGAGCATAT
>CAYMDD010000356.1:0-1315 GCA_964389045.1 uncultured Rickettsiales bacterium | reverse complement strand
CGGAAGCCGAGCGGATTGTCACCATCGAGGATACGCCGGAGCTGCGCATCATGCAGAAAAACCTGGTGCGCATGGAGGGGAGAGAATTAGGCGAGACGCAAGCCCAGGGGCGCGTCACCGCGCGCGATCTGGTGAAGACGAGTTTACGCATGCGGCCTGACCGCATCGTGATGGGCGAGGTGCGCGGCGCGGAGGCATTCGACTTGATGCAGGCCATCAATACCGGCCATAGCGGTTCGATGGCCACCATCCACGCCAACAACCCGCGCGAAGCCTTCGGGCGGCTGGAGCAGATGATCAGCATGGCGGCGATGAACCTGCCCGCCAAGTACATCCGCCAGCAGATCGCTTCGGCGCTCGACCTGGTCATCCAGATGCACCGCGACGACCACGGAAGGAGGCGCATCAGCCACATCACTGAAATCATCGGGCTGGAGGGCGAAATCCTCATCACCCAGGACTTGTTCGCCTACAAGGAAGCGGTGAAAGGCGAAGAGCCGGTTTACCTCTGGTCAAACCTCACCTCGCGCAACAAGCGCGTAACGCAGGCAGTGATCGAAAGCCGCCGTTTTGCAGAAACGCAGGCAGGGCTGACGATGTGACTGATTGGTAAATGTCATAATTTAATGTTGTATGCTTAATAATATTTAGTATAATCATTTCATAAAGCATTAAATTATTAAAATGAGGATATACATGGCCGACTGGAAAGAAGTCGCAGATAAGCTCTTAACCGATGATGCTTTGTATAACCGTACCGGCTATCACTCGCTAGTTAGAGACCCTATTGCTTCAATTCCTGATATCCTCAACTACCGTGGATTTCAAAAAGATGCTAAAGCGTTTACTCTTGCGGTTACAGCTTTAAAAGATTTGCAGAGCGGAAAGCCAGTAGAAGATCTAAGCTACGAAGCCCTTAAGGCTTTGGCAAATTTATCTGAGACTGTAAAACATGCCGCAAAGGCTGCAGAATTCGGAGAAGCAATGGGAAGCGAAACGGCTGTGCCTACCGTACGGGTCTTTCAGTTAGCAGTGCAGCGCGCAGGGGTAGATACAGCATTGGAATCAGGGGAACTGGCAAATCAGCTAACAGAGCAACTCGTTCTTAAGCAGCGAGAATCACTAAAGCAAAAATATGCTCATTTGAAGGACAAGCCTGCTGATGAGGTTTGGCGTGGTTTGAGGTAGAATTCTTGCTCATCTAAACTTGTTACCCAGCTAAACGGTCGTATCCTGGAAGCGTTAAAAATTCTGTAAATTTTTTCTGCTCCACTAATTCAGTCAGCAATTCCGACGCACGTACATAAGGCAATAG
>CAYMDD010000355.1:0-1760 GCA_964389045.1 uncultured Rickettsiales bacterium | reverse complement strand
CGGAAATGCAGTCTGCGCATGCGCTGAAAGCGCGCATGCCATCAAACACACCATTCCGACGATCACGCGCCACGCCGCGGTCCGCAACCCAAGTCCTTCCATCCTCAATCTCCTTTTTTCAAGTCCGGCTCTTCAGGCCAGTACCTTCTTCTCGCGCAACTCCGAAATCCTCGCCTCGGAGTACCCCAACTCCTTCAGTACGTCGCCGGTGTGCTCGCCATGCGCGGGGGCATGGCGGACGATCTCTGCCTGCATGCTCGAGAAGGCCAAAGGCAAGCCGACCACTTCAAGGCTGCCCAGCTTCGGATGCTCCATCTTCTTTACGGCCGGTCGTGAGGCCATCTGCGGATCGCGCAGTACCTGATCCACCGTGTTTACCGGCGTCGCTGGAACACCAGCGTCAGCAAGCATCGAAAGCAATGCGTCTCGGTCATGGGCAGCTGTACACCGCGCAATCTCTGCCTCCAGTTCGTCCCGGTTGGAGACGCGATCCACGTTGGTCGCGAAGCGCGAGTCGTGCGCCAGTTCAGCCAAGCCGATCGAACGAGCGAGCCGCTGCCAGAGGCGGTCGTTTCCCCCGGCAATAAAGACCCAACTGCCATCCCGGCAGGGAAAGTTCTTGTACGGAACGAGCGAAGGATGCGCAGACCCGTATGGGCGAGGAACAACGCCGGTGAGTAGGTGGTTCTGCGCCTGGAAATTCAGCAGTCCCACAGCCGTATCGAGAAGCGACCCGTCAACACGCTGACCGCAGCCCGTCGTTTCCCGCTGCATGATCGCCGCCAGAATGCCGAAGGCGCACAGTGTCCCAGTCATGATGTCGAGTACCGAGACGCCACATCGGACCGGCGGACTATTGGCCTCTCCCGTGATCGACATGATCCCGGCGAACGCCTGCATGAGCGCCTCGTAACCCGCCTCCTGCGCACGCGGACCGGTCCGGCCAAACGCGGATACAGAGCAGTACACGAGGCGAGAATTGAGACCGGACAGCGTGTCGTAGCCCAATCCGAACGATTCCATGGTCCCTGTGCGGAAGTTCTCGATCACCACGTCGGCGGAGCGTATGAGGTCCCGAGCAATGGCGGCCCCTTCAACACTCTTGAGATCCAGGGCGACGCCGCGCTTGTTCCGGTTGTTAGCGATGTAGCACCCCGACTCCCCTTCCCGCTGTGGCGCCCAACTACGCGACTCGTCGCCGCCCTCAGCATCCTCAACTTTGATCACGTCAGCGCCAAGGTCGCCCAGCATCGCGCCGCACACGGGGCCCGCAAGAACCCTGGAGAAATCTATGACCCTGATTCCCTGGAGCGGTAACGTGCGGCCGGTGGATACGGTCATGTTTGTCTGGCAGTTCCCGGCGGGGAAAAGATCGGCGGTTGATGAGCCGTCACGGCAGGCACCTCCCCCAAGAACGGTTCGACATCCACCAGCACGGTGTGTGCGCTACAGCCTTGCGTGAGGCGCGAACACCCCTTGTCCAGCGTGAGCACATTCGGATTGCCATGCTTATCGAGCGTTCCTGGAACACCGGGCACCATAGGGTCGTACCACGCCCCCGTAGGAAGAATGGCGACGCCGGGCATGAGGTCCGGCTCCAGAAGCGCGCCAGCCAGGCACTCCCCACGCCTGTTGAAGAGCCGAACGATGTCCCGGTCGTTGATCCCGCGTTCGGCGGCGTCCTTGGGGTTCAACAAAACCGGGGCTCTTCCGTTAACCTTCGCGTCAAGGCTCACCGCACCATGGTCGTATTGGCTATG
>CAYMDD010000354.1:0-1766 GCA_964389045.1 uncultured Rickettsiales bacterium | reverse complement strand
GGACACGCGCTTTCCTTCAGCAATGCCGATCTGCAATTGGGGCGCGGCGAGTCCGTCGCCGATACGGCGCGTGTGCTTTCGCGCTATGTGGACTGCCTGCTGCTCCGCTGCTACCGCCATGAAACATTGAGAGAGTTTGCCGACCATGCAGCCATTCCGGTGGTAAACGGCCTGACGGACCGGCTGCATCCCTGCCAGGTGATGGCGGACATCCTCACCTTCGAGGAGAATCTGGGGGATATAAGGGGCAAGACGGTGGCCTGGATCGGCGACGGGAATAATATGGCCAATACATGGATAGAGGCCGCGGCGAAATTCGGCTTTGCCTTGAAGCTCGCCTGCCCGGCGGAGCTAAAGCCCCGCACCACCATTCTGGAGGCGGCGAAAAAAGCGGGGGCGGATATCGCCCTTCTGCAATCGCCTGCGGAAGCCGCGCAGGGCGCGGACGCCATCATCACGGACACCTGGGTTTCCATGGGAGACGCCAATGCCGACGAGCGGACGAAGCTGCTTACGCCCTATCGGGTCGACGCGGAGCTGATGGCGCGCGCCAGGCGGGATGCGATTTTCCTCCACTGTCTGCCCGCCCATCGCGGCGAGGAGGTGACGGAGGAAGTGTTCGACGGCGCGCAATCGGTGGTGTGGGACGAAGCGGAGAACCGGCTGCACGTGCAGAAGGCGATTTTGTTATGGTGCATGGGGGTGATTTAGTTGTCGTATACGTTTTTGCGGTGGCCAACACGCACGGCAACAATCATAAGCACATCATCGATTACTTCATAAATTACACGGTAATCGCCAATACGGTAGCGGTAAAGGCTGCTCATATTTCCTTTAAGGGGCTTGCCCAGATTCAATGGGTCTTTCGATAAGTAAGACTCTACCTTCTTTACAATCCGCAAAGCTTCTATTTTGCCGAGCGCTTTTAAATCAGCCAGCGCCTCTTCGTCCCAACGGACGGAGTATTTCATTTGCGCTGTTCCAGCGCGTTCAGCACTTCTCCGGTGGATAGGGTCTTACGCTTCGGCCCGGCGATGCGATCTATCGAAATGTAATAATCTTCCATGTCTTCAAGGTAGCGGAGCAGCGCTTCCTTAATGTAGAAGCTTTTCGAGCGCCTGGTGACAGCGCACAAGGCGTTTAATTGCATATCCACCTCTTCAGGCAGCCTGACGGAAGTCATACCAAATATCCTTTGTATTACAATGCACTAAATGTAACACAAATAACGCTCCTCTACAAATGATTTTAAAATCGCGGATATCAGGCTATTTTTTAGAAGTAAGAACATAAGAACAGCATCATGCCCTATTCTTCATTGCGCGATTTTCTTTCCTTTCTTGAGTCCAGGCAAAGCCTTGTGCACGTGTCTGCGCCGGTATCGCCTTACCTGGAGATGACCGAGATCGGCAGGCGGGTGATTGAAACCGGGCCTGCGGTATTATTTGAAAACGTGGTAAGGGGGCAAGGTGACGCGGTGGTAGATACGCCTGCCATACCACCTCGCCACCTCGCCACTACGCCACCTGTACTTATCAATCTCTTCGGCACGAAAGAGCGCGTGGCGTGGGGCATGGGCAGGGAGCCGCACGAATTGCGCGAGGTGGGTGAGACGCTAGCCTTCCTCCGCCAGCCGGAGCCGCCCGGCTCCATGCGCGAGGCGATGGGTATGCTGCCGCTCTTGAAAACCGTGATGCGCATGAAGCCGAGAACGGTCGCCAAGGCGCCGTGCCAGGAAGTGGTGCTGCAAGGGGACGACATAGACC
>CAYMDD010000353.1:0-1784 GCA_964389045.1 uncultured Rickettsiales bacterium | reverse complement strand
ACTCTGGCCGCATGGCAGACGTGCTTGCCCCGATGGGGTATGCCGCGCAGGATAATTTCGAGAATGCCGACCTGGTGATCCTGAACACCTGCCACATCCGCGAGAAGGCGGAGGAGAAAGTCTATTCCGAGCTGGGGCGCATCCGCCAGGAGAAGCAGGAGAAGGCAAAGCGCGGGGAACGCATGCTGATTGCGGTGGGCGGCTGCGTCGGCCAAGCGGAGGGCGAGGAAATTATCCGCCGCGCGCCGTTCGTAGACATTGTGCTCGGGCCGCAGAGCTATCACCTGCTGCCGGAAATGGTCACGCGCGCCATCCGCGGGCAAGGCGGCGTGGTGGAGCTGGATTTCCCCGCGGTGCCGAAATTCGATTCGCTGCCGGAAGTGGCCGCCCAGGGCGCATCCGCCTTCCTCTCCGTGCAGGAGGGGTGCGATAAGTTCTGCACCTTCTGCGTGGTGCCGTATACGCGAGGGAGCGAATACTCCAGGCCGGTGAAAGCGGTGGTGGAGGAAGCCAGGCGGCTGGTGGAGCTGGGCGCGCTGGAAATCACCCTGCTGGGGCAGAACGTGAACGCCTACCACGGCGGGGATGAAACCGGCAAACCCATTAATTTGGCTACGCTCATCGAGCGGCTGGCGAAGATCGGGGGGTTGGAGCGCATCCGCTACACCACCTCCCACCCGCGCGACATGGACGATCATCTGATCGGCCTGCATGGCTCGGAACGCAAGCTGATGCCTTATTTGCACCTGCCCGTGCAGAGCGGCTCCAACAAGATCCTGAAAGCCATGAACCGCAAGCACGATGCGGATTTCTATCTGGACATCATCGCGCGGCTCAAAAAAAGCCGCCCGGACATCGCCTTTTCCTCCGATTTTATCGTGGGTTTCCCCGGCGAGACGGAGGAGGACTTCAACGCTACTTTGAGCCTGGTGCAGCAGGTGGGCTACGCCTCCTGCTTCTCATTCAAATACTCGCCCCGCCCCGGCACGCCTGCCGCAACGTCGGAGGACCAAGTGCCGGAGGAGGTGAAAACGGCGCGGCTGGCGAAGCTGCAGGCACTGCTCCAGCTGCAGCAGCAGAGCTTCAACAACGGCTGCTTAGGCCTTGAAATGGAGGTGCTGTTCGAGAAGCCGGGGAAATACGCAGGGCAGCTGGTGGGCAAAAGCCAATACCTGCAATCGGTATGCGTCTATGCGCCGGAAAGCTTGATGGGCAAGCTCGCACGCGTGTGCATCCGCCAAGCGCACCAGAATAGTTTGAATGGGGAATTACTGGAGGCGGTTATGCCGCACGCCCAGCCTGCGTGGATGCCAGCTGCTTGATATGCGGCGGCGTATGGGCGTTGATGTGGTGCGCAGCGCCGTAATGCACGTGGTGCGGTTTGGCGGTGTTGAAATTGGGCTTGGTTTTCTCGGCCATCGCGTGGAGTGCGGCGGCGCTCTCCAGCAGGCTTCGCGCCTCATCTTCGCGGTAGACGCCGCTCCAGGCATAATCCTGCTTGGCATGGGCGACCGGCTGGCCTTCGAGCAGCTTGCCGATTTCATGGAAAGGATCGTGGAAGCACACCACGCCGGTCTGCGGGTGGTGGATGCTCCAGGTGTGGTCGTGCTTGCGGTGCAGGATTTCCACGCCCTTATCCGCGCCGAACATCGCCCCTTCAGCGAAAATCTTCTGCTTGAGCTGGTAATAGGAGGGATCGACCGTCTTGGCCGCCCAGTTGGCCATTTCCGCAATCAGCAGCACGCCCGCCTCGCGCGGCACGGAACGGTAGCCTTCGCCGAAGG
>CAYMDD010000352.1:375-1804 GCA_964389045.1 uncultured Rickettsiales bacterium | reverse complement strand
TAGTCGCCCCTTACGAACGCTTCGCCCTCTTCCTCAACAAAAAAGCGGAGCACGCCTTCACGCGCTTCCGGGGGAACCATCCATGTGTTCAAGTCGCCTTGCAAATTCTCGTAGATGGTAGCCATTGGGCACTATCCAATTGTTTGATATTCTAATTATTATAGCCTATCCCGACTCGCATAACCTACCGCATATTTGTTACATTTTCTTGACAGCTATCAAGAAATTTCTATATTATTCAACAGCATCAAAATGCTGGTATGGGTTTCGGCAACGGTGTAGCATCAAGGCAATCATTTTCCATGTGTGGGGACATTTGAACATGACTGCTTCCCTTGCCGCCGCTTCGCTTCCTGAAGATGTGCCTGCGCTGATGCGCACGCTGGCCGAGAACGCCCGCGCCGCCTATGCCGTGCTGGCCGAAGCCCGGAATGAGCAGAAGGATACCGCCTTGGTGGAAGCAGCCCTTGCCTTGCGCGCAAGCGAAAGCGCCATCCTTGCTGCCAATGCGCGGGATGTGGAGGAGGGCAAAGTCAAGGGGTTAAGCGGCGCCATGCTCGACCGGCTGGTGCTTGATCCGAAGCGCATCGAGGCGATGGCGCAGGGGCTGGAGACCATCGCCACCCTGCCCGACCCGGTCAACAAGCCGCTCGACCGCTGGGAGAGGCCGAACGGGCTGGTCATTCAGCGCGTCAGCATCCCGCTCGGCGTCATCGGCATCATTTATGAATCGCGGCCTAACGTGACGGCGGACGCAGCGGGTTTATGCATCAAATCCGGCAACGCGGCGATTTTACGCGGCGGATCGGAATCCTTCCATTCCTCCGCTGCCATCGTGCGCTGCCTGCATGAAGGTTTGAGAAAAGCCGGGCTGCCGGAAGCCTCCGTGCAGCTGGTGCCGACCACCGACCGCGCCGCCGTGGGCGAGATGCTCACCCTCACCGGCCTGATCGACGTGATCGTGCCCAGGGGCGGTAAATCGCTGACGGAGCGCGTAGCCAATGAGAGCCGCATCCCCACCATCCTGCACCTGGACGGCAATTGCCACACCTACATCCATGCCAGGGCGGATGCGGAGATGGCCGAGGAAATTCTTCTTAACGCCAAGCTGCGGCGCACCGGCGTCTGCGGCGCCACCGAGTCGCTGCTGATCGACCGGGCGTGCGCGCCCGAACTGCTGCCCAGGCTGGCGGATGCGCTGATTGCCAAGGGCTGCGCCTTAAAAGGCGATGCGGAATCCAGAACAATCGATGCGCGCATTCAGCCCGCCACGGAGAAAGACTGGCGCACGGAATATTTGGATGCGGTGCTTTCGGTGAAGATCGTGGAAGGCGTGGAAGATGCCGTTGCCCACATCAACGCTTACGGCTCGCACCATACCGATGCCATCGTCACCGCCGACATGCATGCGGCGCGGACTTTCCTGCGG
>CAYMDD010000352.1:0-365 GCA_964389045.1 uncultured Rickettsiales bacterium | reverse complement strand
ACGTGGTGCAGGGTCAGGGGCAAACCCGTCCCTGATGGATCGTCATCCGTCATCCGTCATCCGTCATCCCTCATCCCGCCTGAAGGTGGGATTGCTCGGCGGCTCGTTCAACCCGGCGCATGCAGGCCATGTGCATGCAAGCGTGGCGGCGAAGAAAGCGCTGAAGCTGGATGCGGTATGGTGGCTGGTCAGCCCGCAAAATCCGCTGAAATCCACCTATGGCATGGCGTCGTTCACAGACCGGCTTGAACGCGCAAGAGCGGTTGCCGAATCCTATCCCTTCATCCGCGTCAGCGATGTCGAGGCGCGCCTTGGCACACGCTATACGGTGGATACGCTGCGGATGCTTAAGCAGCGCCATCCGC
>CAYMDD010000351.1:0-1810 GCA_964389045.1 uncultured Rickettsiales bacterium | reverse complement strand
AAAGCCCGCAGCTGGTTATCCTGCAATTGGGCGGCAACGACCTGATTCGTGGCATCGATCCGTACCGTATCATTTTTCCGAACCTTTACACGATCGCCTACCAGCTTTACCGGCAAAACCGCATTCCCGTGCTGCTGATGGGCATGAAAGCGCCCGTCAACATGGGGCGGGTATACGGCCAAAAGACGACGGCGGTTTATAGAAAAATCAAGTCAGACGTCGGCGTCCCGTTATACGGATTTTTTCTGGACGGCATCGTGGGCGAGCCGCAGTTTAACCTCGCGGACGGCTATCATCCGAACGCTGACGGGGTGAAAGTGATCGTTGACCGCACCTATCCGTACGTGGAGAGGCTGGTGCGCTGGCGCCTCGAGGTTATCAAAGCAAGGAGGGAATACGAAGCGCAGCAATAGCTGAAAGGGATCAGCCCCGGCCAAAGCCGTGCTGCATGTCCGCCGTGGAGATGACCATCGCCCCGCGCTCGGCTGCCAGGCGTTCCACCCAGGTCGGTTCCTTGCGTGCCATAAGGGCTTCTCCGGCGCCGTTGACCAGGCCGCTGGATGCGCCGATCGTAGCGCCTACGGCAGCGCCTGCCGCAGCGCCGGTTTCGGTGAGCTTGTCCACGGCTTTGCCGATGGTTTTATCTACCATCGGTTTGACCATGGCTTTAACGTTGCCGCCAACCGCTTTTAATCCTTCCTGTAAATCCGCAGCGCTCAAAGATTCGCTCTGCCGCAGCGTCTGCAAGCTTTCATAAGCCAGCCTACCATTCGTAGCGATGTTGTAACGCTCGCTGCCTAAGCCTAACGTGTCAGCTGCATCGTTTATTTCGTGCGTGACGGATGCTGCGCCTCCGAGACGGCTTTGCGCTTGCGCTAAAGAGTCTTGGACTATCCTAGGATCGATATCCCGCAACGCATCGACAAGCGTATTGGCTTTTACAGCATCTAGAAGTCCCTTATCTTGCACTTGCCTGACAAGTCCCTGCGCAGCGGTAACTTCGCTTGAAGATAAAGCGCCTTCTTTGATCGCGGCATAAGCGGCTTTGAGGCTGTCCAGTAACTCAGCCTTCGCTTCTGCATCGGGAATATCCTGCGTGCTTTCAGCCATGTTAGCAAGGATAGTGTCTATTTGCGCGATGCCTGATTCCGTGGTTTTGGCAATTGTCTCTGCCGTTGCAGGCTGTGCAATGCCGGAAGTGACGTAGTTAACCGCAGCATCGGTTAGATTCTCCGCGGAAGCCAAGTACTCCGCGCCCGCGCCCAGCGCGCCGCCGGTGAGCATACCAATGGCCGCGCCTTTGACGCCGCCGACGATGCCTTCGCCTACCGCGTGCGCGGCTTTGCTGATGAAGCCGGGGTATTCCGCTTCGGTGGGGATTTCCGGGGTAAGTTCGCTCATAACATGGTACCTGAATTAAACCGGGCTGATAAAATTATTAATGATGCAACGTTAGCATTGTTTCCAAATGGTTTGTGTTACAATTCCATGAATATCGCTTGACATTGCCTGAAGGGCAGGAAAGGCGCGATTTCCATTGCATTTCAAGCATTCCGGCCATAGGGTTTACGACTCGCCAATGATATTTTTTCTATTTTTGCAGGAATCCGTTCATGCCCTCCGCCCAGCCTACCGATGTTTCCAACCCGATTACCGTTACCACCGGGCCGCTGCCTGCGTCGCGGAAAGTATATGCGGCGTCCGAGCGGCATGAAGGCATCCGGGTGCCGATGCGGCAGATTGCGCTTTCGAACGGCGAGCATTTGAATGTGTACGACGCTTCCGGGGTTTACACGGATGAGAGCCACAC
>CAYMDD010000350.1:1186-1811 GCA_964389045.1 uncultured Rickettsiales bacterium | reverse complement strand
GTTCCAGATCGCGGAAGTCTTTGTTATGCAATGGGTAGCGGAAATAATATCCCACGCGAGGAATTTTCCGAAGTGCTTCCAAGTCGAGATCTTCCCGCATGATACTCCTACGCTGCCTTTTCTAATTCCTGTTTCGGACCGAAGAACTCAAAATGCACCTGCGAAGCGGGAATGCCCCATTTAATCAGGTCATGATAAATGCCGACCATGAAGGGCTGCGGTCCACAAAAATAATAATCCGCATCGCGCGCCGGAAGCAGGGATTCCAAATATTCCGCCGTGACGAAACCATGGCTGGCATTGCCTGCGCGTTCGCCCGCTTCGCTGTAGCGGTTGTAAATTTTCAGGTTGTTGAATTTCTGCGCCAATTCTTTGGCTACACTGCCAAATGCCTGCACGCCTTCATTCAGCACGGCGTGGACGAAAATGATTTCCCGTTTCGGGAAGGCATCGAGCGCGGAAAGCAATATGCTCATGATCGGCGTGATGCCAACCCCGGCGGCAAGCAACACCAGTGGACGCTCGTGCTTTTCCGTGACGTCTAGGAAGAACTCGCCGCATGGCGGGGCGATTTCAATCGTGTCGCCGACATTCACGCTGTCATGCAGCAAGTTTGATACATACC
>CAYMDD010000350.1:0-1176 GCA_964389045.1 uncultured Rickettsiales bacterium | reverse complement strand
CGGCGTATTGGCTACTGGCGGCAATTCACGCTTTACGCTGATGCGGAAATGCGGCTGACCCGGTTTGTCGGATAGGCTGTAGTTACGCATGGTGGTCGAGCCGTCCGGGGTTTTCGCCCGCACGGTAATATATTGCCCCGGCTTAAAGACGGGCAGTGGTGCGCCATCGCCAGCGACCAGATAGAATGACATGATGTTGCTGCTTTCCTTCTCCTTACGGCTGACGCGGAATTCTTTGAAGCCTTCCCAGCCACCTGGCTTTTTCGCGTTTTCCTCGTAAATCTGTTTTTCCCGGCCAATCAGAATATCGGCGAGGAAACCGTAAGCGGCAGCCCATGCGTTGATAACCTCATCTGTGGCCGCTTCGCCCAGCACTTCACGGATGGAAGCCAGCAGGTTTTCGCCCACAATTGGATAATGTTCCGGCTTAATCATGAGCGATGCGTGCTTCTGTGCGATCAGCTCGACCGCGCCGCCCAGCACTTCCAGATTGTCAATATTCGCGGCATAGGCGGTGATCGCACCTGCCAGCGCACGCTGCTGCTTGCCTGCCGTCTGGTTTGCAGGGTTAAAGAACGGAGCCACTTCTGGGTTATGCGAGAACATGCGATTGTAGAAATGCCGGGTTAGTGTTTCCCCATGCTCCGCCAATACCGGCGCGGTGGATTTAACGATAGCGATGGTTTTTTCATCTAACATAACTGGCTCCCTTTAATATGTGGATTATATACATATTATGTTTATAATGGCCTCTCAGTTATTTACAAGATAATTATGCAACTCACTCAATTCACCGATTACGGCCTTCGTAGCCTGATGTATCTTTCCGCTCACCCGGAGAGGTTATGCAGCGTGCGCGAAATCGCCGAGCATTACGGCATCTCCAGAAACCATCTGGTGAAGATCGTGCATCGCCTCGAAAGCTTGAAATTAGGCGACCTTATTCTGGCGCTGGAGCCGAACATGCATCTGGTGGAGTGTTTCAATCGTGAAACCAATAGCTGCATTTTCGTAAGCGCCTGTACGCTGAAGCACTATCTTGCCGATGCGAGCAAAGCCTTTCTCGATAACCTCAACCAGCGCACGCTGGCCGATGCTGCGGCAAACAAAAAGGTGTTTCTAAGCCAGCGAGGCAGCTAACATGTTCGATTACGTCATCATCTGCACTGCCGCTTT
>CAYMDD010000349.1:0-1811 GCA_964389045.1 uncultured Rickettsiales bacterium | reverse complement strand
ATAACCAGCTGCGGGCGTTCCATAATCACGGACTTCACCCGTTCCTTAGCGGAAGTGGTGGTTTCCCCGGCAAGGCTCATGTTGAGCACTTCTACATCGTAACCGGCGCTCTTAAGCCTGCGCTCCATCACCGCCGGGTAGCTCTGGTCGGGCTGAAGCTGGTAACCGGAAGTCAGGCTGTCGCCGAATACCACAATTTTTAGCGGCTCGGCATAAGCCTGCGGGGCGGCGGCCATAAAAAACATGGCGGCAAATACGCCGAGCCACTCGCAAACGCGCTTCCGGGCGCCTATATATCGCTTCGCTGTCCCTTGCTGCTTACAGTCCCTTGTATGCTTCAATCCCTTCATCATCCATCCCTTGAGCTAAGCCGCATATGCCTCTGATTATAGATATAGAAAGGTTAAATTTAATTTTAAGGGGCAGCATAAAATTAAATCATATTTTACACGATATTTCGTTGAAAATACAGGAAAATGATACGGTTGCCGTGATCGGCCCTTCCGGTTCGGGCAAGACTTCCCTGTTAATGGCTATCGCGGGGCTGGAACGGGCGGATTCCGCCCGCCTCGACATTTGCGGGCAAAATCTAAGCGCATTGGACGACGACGGCTTAAGCGCTTTCCGCGCCAGGAATATCGGCATCGTCTTTCAATCGTTCCATTTGATCCCGACGATGACGGCGCTGGAAAACGTGGCGCTTCCACTGGAGTTCGCGCGCGACGCGCAGGCAAAGGAAAAAGCGCAGGCAGCGCTGGCCGCGCTCGGCTTGAGTCATCGGATGACGCATTACCCCGCCCAGCTTTCCGGCGGCGAGCAGCAGCGGGTCGCCATCGCCCGCGCCTTCGCGCCGCAGCCGAAGCTCTTACTCGCCGACGAGCCGACCGGCAATCTCGACCGCGAAACCGGCGAGCAGGTCATCCGTGAGCTATTTGCGCTTCGTGAGCGTCACGGCACCACGCTGATGCTGATTACGCACGACCCCGCGCTGGCCGCGCGCTGCAGCCGTGTTGTCAGCCTGGCCGATGGCCGCATCGTGACGGACGCGTGAGTAGGCTCATGGATAAAACCCTCACCCGCATTGCCTTCCGCGACCTGCGAGGCGCAGGCAGGCATTTGCGGCTGTTCCTGGCCTGCCTGATCCTGGGCGTCGGCGTCATCGCCTGCATCGGCTCGGCGGTGGAATCCATCCGCCGCGGCATTCAGGTGAACGCCAAATCGCTGATCGGCGGCGATGCGGAAATCCGCCAGCTCTACCGTCCCATCGTGGACGAGGCGCAAGCCTACCTGGAGCGGCAGGGCGCGATCTCCCGCACCGCCGACATGCGCAGCATGGCCGAAACGTTGAGCACGGACGAGGATTCTCCCCGCACGCTGGTGGATTTGAAAGCCGTGGACAATGCCTACCCGCTTTACGGCGAATTCACCACCGCCCCCCCGCTTCCCCGCGCACAGTTATTCGAGAAGAAAAACGGGCGCTACGGCCTCGCCGTCGATGCGGAGCTGCTGGCGCTGATGAATTTGCGTCTGGGTGACGCCATCCGCATCGGCGACCAGGAATTCGAGTTGCGCGCCGTCATCGCCTCGGAGCCGGATAAATCCATGAGCGCCATGAGCTTCGGCCTGCGCGCCATGACAAGCTTTGACGGCTTTAACGCAACCGGCCTGATCCGCTTCGGCAGCATGGCCAATTACCGCGTCCGCCTCAAACTGCCGCCTGCAACGGACATGGAAGCCTGGCAGGCCGAACTTAAAGCGCGCTTCCCCGATTCCCCCGGCTGGAACATCCGCGACCACCGCGAGGCCGCTCC
>CAYMDD010000348.1:0-1834 GCA_964389045.1 uncultured Rickettsiales bacterium | reverse complement strand
GGCCTTTTTTTGTTCTTCCTGGGAGATCTGGGTTTTGCCGGACTGCTCGTTGACCATCGCCTGCATCAGCAGGGACATGCGCTGGATCTCGATGCCTTCCTTGTAGGGGCTGCGCTGGTCGAGCTTCGCGGCCTCGGCCATGGCGGCCAACTTTTTCAACATGAACCACTGCGACAGGAACGCACGCGGGTCGCGGGTGAAGTTCGGACGCATCTGCGGCGGCAGCGCTTCCGCAATCTTGTTAACATCGCCCGCCGTCAGCTTCTTGCCTTCCACTTCGGCAACGACTGTTTCGGGGGCGATCTCCTGCGGGTTGGCGGCAAGAGCCGGAGGAGGGGCGTTCTGCGCCATGGCGCAGGCCGCGAGGGCAAACGAAAGCAGGGAATACTTCATGGTTTGGGGTCCCTTCATTGTATCAGCCGCCCGGAAACCTCTACCCTAGTAAAGAACACACATGGGGAACATCCTTCAATCGCTCCCGGTCGGAGAAGCCGTCGGGATCGCGTTTTCGGGCGGCCTGGATACGAGTGCCGCGATTTACTGGATGCGCCAGAAGGGCGCGATTCCGTACTGTTATACGGCTCACTTAGGGCAGCCGGACGAGACCGACTACGAAAGTATTCCGCGCAAGGCGCTGGAGTACGGGGCGGAGAAAGCGCGTCTCATCGACGCCCGCCAGCAACTGGTGCGCGAAGGACTGAATGCACTGCAATGTGGCGCCTTCCACATCACCACCGCCGGGCTCCCCTACTTCAACACCACCCCGATCGGCCGCGCCGTCACGGGTACGCTGCTGGTGGGTGCCATGAAGGAAGACAACGTCAACATCTGGGGCGACGGCAGCACCTATAAAGGCAATGACATCGAGCGCTTTTATCGCTACGGCCTGATGGTGAACCCGCAGCTCAAAATCTACAAGCCGTGGCTCGATCAGCAGTTCATTGACGAGCTCGGCGGCCGCAAGGAAATGTCGGAACTGCTGGAGAAGGCCGGGCTCAGCTACAAGATGAGCAAGGAAAAGGCCTACTCGACGGACTCCAACATCTGGGGCGGCACGCACGAGGCCAAGGACCTGGAGTTCCTGGATAAAGGGATGAAGATCGTCGAGCCGATCATGGGCGTGGCGTTCTGGCGTGATGACGTGGCAGTCAAGGCGGAGACCGTATCGGTGACCTTCCACGAGGGCCTGCCGGTGGCGCTCAATGGCAAGGAGTTCACCGATATGGTGGAACTCGTGCTGGAGGCGAACCGCATCGGCGGCAGGCACGGGCTCGGCATGAGCGACCAGATTGAGAACCGCATCATCGAGGCCAAGAGCCGCGGTGTTTACGAGGCGCCCGGTATGGCGCTGCTGTTCATCGCCTACGAACGGCTGGCGACCGGCATCCACAACGAAGGCACGCTGGAGCAGTATCGCGAGATGGGGCGACGCCTGGGCCGCCTGCTGTATGAAGGCCGCTGGTTCGACCCGCAATCACTGATGCTTCGCGAGACGCTGCAGCGCTGGGTGGCGAAGGCCATCACGGGCGAGGTGGTGCTGGAACTGCGGCGCGGCAATGACTACACCATCCTGGACACCAAGAGCCCCAACCTGACCTACAAGCCCGAGCGGCTGACCATGGAAAAGGGACAGGGCGCGTTCACGCCGCAGGATCGCATCGGCCAGCTCACCATGCGCAACCTCGACATCACGGACAGCCGCGACAAGCTGTTCATCTACTCGAAGTCGGGGCTGCTTTCTTCGGGTGCCGTGGAAGGCATGCGCCTGTTGGATAATGCTCCTGAGACGAAGGATGAACCGTAGGGTTTTCCTCATATCCGGATTGAGCGGGGC
>CAYMDD010000347.1:497-1854 GCA_964389045.1 uncultured Rickettsiales bacterium | reverse complement strand
TGCTGTTGTTGCGCCGCAGCAATAAACCCTCCCGTACCGCAGCCCAGATCGAGCACGTGGGCGTTCTGGGGGAAATACAGCTTCGCAAGTGTTGCCGCCTGCTCCAGCACGTGCGCCTGGAGCCTGGAATGCTGCGCGTAAGAAGCGGCGGCGCGGCCAAAATCCTGCGCGATGCGGCGTTTATCAAACATGAATAAATGCTCCAACGAGTGCATTCACAACCCCGGCATCATGCCAGTGCGGCGCGTGGCCGCAGCCTTCGAAAACATGGAGCTGCGAATTCGGCAGACGGGCATGGAACCGCTCCGCTTGCCCGAAGCCGACCACGGCGTCATTCCTTCCGTGCAATAGAAGGGCAGGCGGAAAATGCGCGAAGGAAAGCGCCTCGGCGCTTAACCCCCCAAGCGCATCGAGCCAGAACAGCCATTCGCGCGGCGGCATGCGCTGCCCGGCCTGCCGGGCGAGCGCCTGTACACCATCCGCGCAACGGTCGCCGTGGGCGATCAGTGCGTGCGCTTTCTTCAAGGTGCGCGCAGGGTTCTCGGCATAATTCCCACGGAATTGCAGATAGGTATCTTCTGCCATGCCCAGCGGCAGCACATCGCTTTTCACGAATTGATAGGGCGTGCCGATCAACACCAGCCTCTTCGGCGCGAGGATGCCCTTCGCCATGGCAAGCACCGCCAGCAGCCCGCCCAGCGACCAGCCGATGACAGCATCCGCCCCGGCGGCCTCCCGTTCGATAGTGGTGAGTGCGGCAGGTATATCCGCATGCACGGCGTAATCCACATGCACCGCGCCCGGCGCAATGGTTACAAGCGCGTCATGCGGCTGCCCCCAGCCGCTCAGTGCGCAGCTGCGCATGGCATCACGTGCTGCACGGCCTGGGCAAGCGCATCCACCTGCGCCTCCGCATGTAAGGCGCTGAAGGTAAAGCGCAGCCGCGCCGTGCCCGGCGGCACGGTAGGCGGGCGGATGGCGCTGACCAGGAAACCTTCCGCCTCCAGCGCGCGGGATGCTTTTAGCGCCTCTTCGCTCTCGCCGATAATCAGCGGCACGATGGCGCTTTGGGGCCGGGGCAATCCGATTTTTTCCGTAAAACGTTCAGCCAGCGTCAACGGGCGGGTGCAGCGCTCCGGCTCGGCCTGCATGATCTCCAGACTTTTCAAGGCTGCCGCCAACGCCGCAGGCGGCAGGGCGGTGGAGTAGACCAAGCTTCTGGCGGCGCTGTGCAGATACTCAATCACCGTCTGCGAAGCGCATACATACCCGCCGTAACTGCCCGCGGCCTTGGAAAGCGTGCCGGTCTGCAAGTGAGGTATGGGAGCTGATCCTTCCGTAATGCCTAATCCATGCG
>CAYMDD010000347.1:0-487 GCA_964389045.1 uncultured Rickettsiales bacterium | reverse complement strand
TACCCAGGCGTCGAATTCCTCCGCCAGCGCCATCAGCGCGCCCAGCGGGGCATGGTCGCCGTCCATGCTGAAGACGGTTTCGGTGACGATCAGGCAGTGATCGTGCGCGCCTCGGTGGGTTTCCAGTAGCTGCCGCGCGTGAGTCAGGCTGTTATGCGCAAAACGGTAAAGGCTGGCGCCGGAAAGCCGCGCCCCGTCGAGCAGGCAGGCATGCGAGAGCTTGTCGGCCAGGATCAGATCGCCCGCGGACATCAGCGCCGGAATCAGCCCGAGGCTGGTCAGATACCCGCTGCCGAAAACGCATGCCGCTTCCGTGCCCTTCATGTCTCCGAGCTTGGCTTCAAGCTGCGCATAAAGCGGATGGTTGCCCGCAACCAGCCGCGATGCGCCCGCGCCCGCGCCGTATTGCTCAAGCGCTTTGCCAGCTGCTTCGATCACCGCCGGATGGCGCGACAGGCCGAGATAATCATTGCCGCTGAAGGAAACC
>CAYMDD010000346.1:0-1863 GCA_964389045.1 uncultured Rickettsiales bacterium | reverse complement strand
GCCTATAACCAGGTTTCCATCGAAGCGGTGCCGGGCGAGCCGGAAGCGCGCATTATGGTATTGAACCGCTCCTACTCTTCCAAGATAACGCCCGATCCGGAAAAAAATTTCGCGTATCTCGCGTTTTTGCGGAAAGCGATTCTGTTGCCGATAGCGGATGCCGATCCGCCGCGCGATATCCTGGTCATCGGCGCCGGCGGCTTTACGCTGGGGCGGGACGATCTTCGCAACCACTACACCTACGTGGATATCGACAGGGATTTAAAAGACGTATCCGAGCGGCATTTCCTGAAAAAACCGCTGAATCCCAACCAGCATTTCATTGTCGCTTCGGCGCGCGCGTTCGTGCGCTCCGAGAAGAAACGCTATGATCTGATCGTCATCGACGTATTTACCAACGTCAATTCCATCCCGATGGAATGCATCAGCCGCGAATTCCTGGCTGATGTGAAAAATCTCCTCAAGCCCGGCGGCGTCGTGGCTGCGAATGTCATCGCCAGCCCGACGTTCAACGACCGGTTTACCATCCGCTACACCAATACGTTTGCGAGCGTATTCCCCCATTATACCTTGCAAGTGCTGGGCAATTACAACGCCTGGGAAACCGAGACGCGCAGTGATGTTCCGGGCGGGGGTTTGAGCAATATGCTCTATATCTATTACGATCGCCCCGGAATCGGCGACACCACGATCTACACCAACAACAAAAACACTTATTCGATCGACCGGCCTTAAGGCTCTAGCCGCTTATTCCACCTCGAACAGCGCCTCTACCTCCACCGCCACGCCGAACGGCAGCTGCGCCACGCCGACGGCGGCGCGGGCGTGCTTTCCTTTATCGCCGAACAAATGCACCATCATGTCCGAGACGCCGTTGGCCACTTTCGGCTGATCGGTGAAATCCTCCGTGGAGTTGACGAAGACGCCCAGACGCACGCAGCGCGTGACCTTGCTTAAATCGCCTTCGCAGGCGGCGCGCAGCTGGGAGAGGATGTTCACCCCGCACAGGCGGGCGCATTCCTGGCCTTCCTCGATGCCGAAATCCTTGCCCACCTTGCCGATGAACTGCGGCTTGCCGTCCTTCATCGGCAGCTGGCCGGAAATCACCACCTGGTTGCCGGTTTTCGCATACGGCACGTAATTGGCCGCCGGCATCACCGATTCCGGCAGTACAATGTTCATTTCGCTCAATTTTTTCTCTACGTATCCCGGCATGGCCTTTTCCTTTTTAACAATGAAACGAATTGGTTAGCCATATAAAGGCTAAACCGTTGATTCGCAATAGAGGAAGATCGGGGAAATAACGCCGCCGCATATATTTTTTTGCCCGTATAGCGCTTTTATGTCGATTTTGCGTAAACTTTTAGGGGCGATGTAAAGAAACTGTAATATAATTGTGCTATCTTCAGTGATAAGTACGAATCCATATTCCGGAGTTTAGAATGCAACAGCCCCGCGGTTCCTATCTATTGTCGCTTCGCCTGACGTGTTTTTTCATCGCGTGCAGCGGTCTTCTCCTCATGGTTCCCGAACCGGCGATGGCGCAAACCAGCCCGATGGGTAACGTTATGTGCCAGCTTGTCGCCATTATCTACGGCAACTTGGGCCGCGCCATCGCCGTGCTGTCCGTTATCGTAATCGGCATCGGCGCTACTTTAGGCAAAATCACCTGGGGCTTGGCGCTTACCGTCGGCACCGGTATCGCCACCGTATTCGGCGCCGTGCCGCTGGTGATGTATCTGATCGGCGTTAGCCAGATTTGCTTCGACGTTGGGGGTATCAGGTAACACGTGTTCTTTTTATAAAGAGGTGCGTTTATGCGGTTAGACAGGTGTTTTTTCGAAGCGTCGCTGGTAATAGTAC
>CAYMDD010000345.1:0-1866 GCA_964389045.1 uncultured Rickettsiales bacterium | reverse complement strand
CAAGGCCGTTGCTTGCGGAAGTGGTGGGATTTCGCGCGGGACGGGCATTATTGATGGCTTATTCAAGCTTAGAAGGCGTAGGGCCGGGGGCCAAGGTCGAGCTGCTTTCCTCCGATTCCGCCGTCTACCCTTCCGATGCCTGGCAGGGGAGGATCTTAAATGCGTTCGGAGAGCCGATGGACGGAAAAGGCGCGCTGCCCCAGGGAGCGCACGCCTATTCGCTTCGCGCCGCTCCCCCCAATGCCCATGCGCGGGCGCGGGTGAAAGGGAAAATCAACCTGGGCGTCCGCTCGATCAACACCTTCCTTTCCTGCTGCCGCGGCCAGCGCATGGGCATTTTCGCCGGTTCCGGGGTAGGCAAATCGGTGCTGATGTCGATGCTGGCGAAATACTCCCAGGCGGATGTCAACGTCATCGGCCTGATCGGCGAGCGCGGCAGGGAATTGCAGGAGTTTATCGAAGACGACTTAGGCGAAGAGGGCTTGAAGCGCTCGGTGCTGGTGGTGGCTACGTCGGATGAATTTGCGCTGATGCGCAGGCAATCCGCCTACCTTACCATGGCTATCGCCGAATATTTCCGCGACCAGGGCAAGCATGTGCTGTGCATGATGGACAGCCTGACGCGGTTCGCCATGGCGCAGCGCGAGATCGGGCTTTCCGCCGGGGAACCCCCTACCAGCAAAGGGTATACGCCGACGGTGTTTTCGGAAATGCCGAAGCTGCTGGAGCGCGCCGGCCCGGCGGAGAAGCGGGCGGATGGGAAGGAAGGCGCCATCACCGGGCTGTTCACCGTGCTGGTGGAAGGAGACGACACCAACGCGCCGGTATCGGACACGGTGCGCGGCATCCTGGACGGGCATATCATTCTGGAGCGCGCCATCGCGCAGCGGGGGCGCTTCCCTTCCGTGAATATCCTGAAAAGCGTGTCGCGCACCATGCCCAACTGCAACACGGAAGCCGAAAATGCCCTGGTGCAACAGGCGCGGAGCGCAATGGCGGTGTATGAGGACATGGCCGAGATGATCCGCCTGGGCGCTTACCGCAAAGGCTCCGACCCCGCCGTGGATCAGGCGATTGTGCTCTACCCGAAACTGGAGGATTTCCTGCGCCAGCGGAAGGATGAAAGCACGGACTTGGCGACCGGGTATGCGATGTTGGCGCAGATACTGGGTGTGCCGTGGGAGGGCTGAGGCGCGGAACATGAGTGTATACGTCTTTCTTAAAACGACAATGATACTGGCGCTTTTCTACGCAATGCTCGCAGCCGCGCGGATATGGCTGGAAAAAGTGGCGAAAAACCCGCTGATGCCTGCAAGGGTGAAGGAAAAATACGGGCGGATGTCCGATAGGAAATACGCTTGGTTCATCCGTTTCGATTATACCGACGAAACCGGCGCAACGCGCGAAGGCGAAGAGAAGTTCATCGGCAAAAAGCTTTTTAAGCGTTACGAACCGGGCCAGCATGTGCAAGTGATCCGTTTTTCCTCGAAGCCGGGCGGCAAGCCTATCTTCAAGGATAATTTCGATCTGATCGTCCGCTATGTCCGTTCCATGCAGAAATATTTCCCGCTATTCGCCGCTATCGTTTACGGGAGCATCCTGCTTTGGCCGTTTCTTCACGCGGAGATTATGCGCCGGATCGCTTTATAGCCGCCCTTCTTTTTGAACCATGAAATCCCTCCGCACCTTGATCCGCTATCATAAGCAACAGCTGGATGGCTTAAGGCGCAGGCTCACTGAGCTTGAGACGAAGAAAGCGGCATTGCTGGAGCGCCTGCGGCATTTGAAGGAAGGCCTTGCGCGCGAGCTGGAAATCGCTGCGGGCGACGCCGAGATGGCGCGGTATATGGGCGAGTATTCCAAGAG
>CAYMDD010000344.1:0-1879 GCA_964389045.1 uncultured Rickettsiales bacterium | reverse complement strand
TGCTGACGTCGAACGGGATCATCAGGCTTTCAAAACCGCCCCAGCTGTAACCCATGTGGAAAAGCTCCATGCCGTCCATCATCGCGGCGAGCGCTGCCTGCGGGCATGGTTTCAGCATAATGGAAAAGAGACCGCATCCACCGGTCATGTCGCGCTTCCATAAGGCGTGGCCGGGGTCATCTTCCAGCATCGGGTTCAACACCCGCTCCACTTCGTTTCTGCCTTTCAGCCAGTTTGCCACTTCAAGGGCGCTTTGCTGGTGCCGTTCCAGGCGCACGCCCATGCTGCGCAGGCCGCGCATGGCAAGGTAGCAGTTGTCGGCGGCGGGCGCCGCGGCCAGGTTGCGGGCGGTGCGCAAGAGCGGTGCATAGTGCTCCTCCTTGCAGGAGAGCGCGCCCATGACCAGATCGGAATGGCCGGAGATATACTTGGTGACGGATTGCATCGAGATATCCACGCCGTGGGCGAAGGCATCGAAGCCCAGCGGTGTCGCCCAGGTGTTGTCGGCGATGATGACCGCGCCGCCCGCATGCGCGGCCTCGGCGATGGCAGGGATGTCCTGCATTTCGAAGGTGAGCGAGCCGGGGCTTTCGCAATAGACGATTCGGGTGTTTTTTCGCATCAGCGCAGCGACGCCCGCGCCGATCAGCGGGTCGTAATACTCGACCTCAACACCGATGCGTTTTAATTCCTGATTGCAGAAGCGCCGTGTGGAGCCGTAGACGGAATCAACCATCAGCACATGGTCGCCTGCCTTGACGAACGCAAGCAGGCTTGCAGCGATGGCGGCGAGGCCGGAGGCGAAGACGATTGCCCGGTCTGCGCCCTCGAGCGCGGCGATAGCGCGCTCCAGCGCTTCCGTGGACGGGTTGCCGTTCCGGGCATAGATGGGGTGCGGCCATGTGCCTTTCTCCGCCTGCTCGAAATCAGCAAGCGTTTTGAACAGAATGGTCGAGGCGCGGTGCGGCGGAATGTTTACCACCCCTTGGTATTCTTCCGGCGCGCAGCAGCCGACGGTGGCGAGAAACGTGTCTTTGTGCATTCTTTTAAAATTCTTTCCAGGAAAAGCCGCAGACAATGGTGGTGATTTCCCCGCCCTGCCCTTCGGTAAACGGCATCATGCAGGCGCGGTAGCGCACGACGCGGTGCTTGGCATTGACGAATTTACCTTCATCGATCTGCAAGCGGCGGGTTGAGGCAAGGTCATCGAGTTTTTCCAGGATGCCGGTGCCGGGAAAATGCTTTTCCCGCGCGCTGACGGTTTGGCCGGTCATGTCGCAGCCGTAAAGCTCCTTGAGCGCTGCGCCCATCGAAACGAATTTATAATTGTAGCCGCCTCCGGCCTCTCGCCGTTCGATAGAGGCCATCTGCGGCTTCAGGTCAGAAATGGACTCTGCGTTGAAGCGTGCAATCAGCGGCAGCTCATTTTCTCCGCGCAGGCGATCCCAGTAATTCACCAGCCGCACGATCATCCGTCTTTCGTCCATAACCCCTCTATTGCCAAACGGCAAAATGTAACCTATAGTTTATTTATATAATTTATACACAACCAAAGGTGTATTACCCTATGGCATTGCTTTCCCTTTTTGGCGCCCCATTTCTATTATGTATACACGCCTTGGCTATTACCGCCAATTATCATTTTCGCCGCAATAAACGGCAGTCCCCAAGCCGATAAGCTAATCATATAAGGGGCTGTAATACATAAATAATTGCTATAATCTAAATATATTTTATGTTTAAGTGCAATTAAATATTGACTAAAATTCATCTTGCCTTAATAAAGGAAAGTTTTTATCATGAAAAGTGCTGGCCGCTGTTGCGGCTTGCGCGGCAACTTGCAAAGCATTGCTGCCGTACTCTGCTCTTTAATTTTACA
>CAYMDD010000343.1:0-1906 GCA_964389045.1 uncultured Rickettsiales bacterium | reverse complement strand
TGCCGACGACGATCAGCGTGTAGATCTCGGTGGTCGCCGTATCATTAAAAAAGCCGATCCGGTCAGCTTCGTTCAGCGCAATAATGAACGCGGATAAGGGCAAGGGCAACGGCTTTTGTGTCACGCCGTATTCTCCTTCCGGTTCGACTCCACCGCCGACATGGTCACCGCCAGGGTAAACCAGAACAGGCTGGCAGGCCAATTGGCAAACGCGCTCTGGGTGACGATGACAGGAAAAAGCAGTATGGTCAGCGCCGCGCCCGTACCGGCAAAAACCAGCGCATCGGCATTGCGCGTCCGCCACCAGCGAGCCGCGCAGGCGGCGGCAAACGCAATGAACAGCGCAGCTCCGGGAACGCCGGTTTCACTGAAGAACTGCAAGTACGTATTATGCGCGTGAATATCGCAATAGGTGAGCGTTCCCGCCAGTTCCAGCGGTCTGCACTCGTCATAGAACCGGCCTGCGCCCACGCCGCTCAACGGCGCGGAGGAGGTCAACATCCATGCGGCTTTGAATAGCTGCCCATAGACGGTTTCAGGGAACACGGCGATCTGCAAAATAAGCAGCTCGGCGCGCGCGCGCACAATGTCCTGCGACCATGCCGCCAGGCTTAAGCACGCCACGATGCAGACGCCGGCGATCACACGCCGCCACAATGCAGGCCGGGTCGAAAGAATCGTTGCCGTGAAAACGCCCGCTCCCAAAATCATCAGCACGCTGATGGAGCGCTCGCCGGTTAAGGGCACCAGCAGCGCCAGCGCGGTTAACATCGCGGCAACTGAAACCAAGGCGGATTTCCGCGCTCGCCCTTCTTGCCTGGACGCCAGCAGCGCGAATGCGCAAGCCACGCCCAGCTTCAGCAGCAGATTGCCGATGTTGGGATGCGTGAGCGGGCCGGAAAGCCGTTCACCGATCATTGCGCGCCCGCTTAAAGAAGTGCCGGTAAAATACTGCCAGTAGGTATCGGCGATCACCACCGCTATCGCTAAACACCCGCAAACGGCCACCGTATTCAAGCGGCGCTCGCCGCGGAGCGCCCACAGGCGCAAGCCCGCATAGGCGAGCGGGAAACGCGCCCAGGCGGCGCTGATGAAAAGCGGCGCGCCGTACGGCGGGTGCAACAGCCCGCTCAATCCCACCCATACGCTTAAAGCCAACGCGAACGCCACATCCGGCGCTTCCCGGAAGCGTATAAGGATGCGCTTTAAGCAAACCAGCGAGCACAGCGCGATCAGCACCATGCCAATACCGGCAGTGGCGCGGCCAAAGAGCAGCAGCGGCATCAGGCAGGCCAGCGGAAAGGCAAAATCGGCGACGGAGAACTTGCGCATCAATGTACGCGCCGGACATTCGGCAATGCCATGAAACGTTGCCAAAGCGTTTCGAGCTTTGCCCTCTCTTCTTGAAAGCCCGGCAGGCGGCTGTGCAGGTAATGCAGGAAAACGGGCTGCGCGTAGCGCCTGATGCCGAACGTGCGCGATTGCTTCCACCACGCTGAAACGCAGCGCTTAAGCAGCATGTTACGCTTGCGCACATCCAAGCCGGGATTGTCTTTCAGAGTGAAATAACTGGCCAGAAAACGGTCGTGATTCAGCTGGGTGATATTTTGCGACAGCTGCCCTTCAACGGCGGGCACGAACATTATAGGGCATTTCAGCGCAACGAACCGCTTGGCATGCACGGCAAGCCTTAAGGGCAGCGATTCATCCTGGATGAAGATGCGCTCATCCGCCCCGCCGGCGCTTAAATACGTATCGCGGCGGCACATCAGCGCCATGCGCAGGAAGCGGCCTTTGAGCACGGTCGTCAACGGGTCGTCGCTTACCTCCGCGGGCGCATCCTCGGCAACGGCGCGGTCGAGCAGCGCTTGCCCTGAAAGCCTGGTCTTTTCCCATTGTCCGTACA
>CAYMDD010000342.1:0-1927 GCA_964389045.1 uncultured Rickettsiales bacterium | reverse complement strand
TCGGCGATATCATTCGATTCAAAGGCAAATGGTTCGCCACCTTTCGCGAGGGCCTGTCGCATGTGGCCACCAAACAGCACCTGAAAGATGACGGCAAGCTCCGCGTCATCACTTCGAATGACGGGGAGACCTGGCGCAGCGTCGTGCTGCTCGAAGAAGACGGCGTCGACCTGCGCGATCCGCATCTCTCCATCACTGCCGACGGCCGCCTCATGATCGTGGCCGGCGGCAGCATCTATCGCGATGCCGTCTTCATGGGCCGCCAGCCACGCGTTGCCTTTTCCAAGGACGGCACCACCTGGACCAAACCCGCCAAGATTCTCGAAGAGGGTCACTGGCTCTGGCGCGTCACCTGGCACGATGGCTGGGCCTATGGCGTTTCCAAGTATCCGGAGCCCGGCGTCGCCGACGAGAAGGAAGCCCGCCGAACCGTTCTGGTACGCAGCCGTGACGGGTTAAAATGGGAGAAGATCACCAACCTCGCAGTCCCGGGTTCTGATGAAACCGCTGTTCGCTTTCTCCCCGACGGCCGCATGATGGCCCTCATCCGCTGCTCCTGGGGCAAGGACAACTTCGCCAATATCGGCATCGCCTCGCCACCCTATAAGGATTGGAAGTTCGCAAGCGCCGGCGCCTTCATCGGCGGACCGAACCTCATTGCCCTGCCAGATGGCCGTGTCTACGGCGGTGGGCGCTACTTCCGGCAGGGCTACGGCAAGGATCCGGTTACTGTACTTGCCCGCATCACCCCCGACTCCTACCAGCGCCTCATCGACCTGCCGAGCGGTGGCGATAACAGCTACCCGGGTTTCGTCTGGCATGACGGCCTGCTCTGGATGCTCTACTACTCCTCGCACGAAGGCAAAACCAGTATCTACCTCGCCAAGGTCAAGCTGTAGATTACGAGTTCCAGTCGCCGATGGAAACAAACGGCGCCCAGAAGTAAGGATGCCGCCATGGGCCTGTCCCCTTCAGCAGGGAAAGCTTTGCCCGCCGCAGCGCTTCATCTCGCGGCAGACCCGCTTTCAGATGCGTGTAGAAGTGCTTCATGAGTTCCGCTGTTGCCGCATCGTTTACATTCCAAAGGCTTACTACCAGGCTCTGTGCGCCGGCGTGGAAGAACGCCCGGCTCAGTCCCTGCACGCCCTCCCCATCCAGCACTTCGCCCAGTCCGCTCTGGCAGGCCGACAACGTCACCATGTCCGCGTTCAAACGCAGGCGCATGATCTCGGCCACCTGCACCAGGCCGTCATCGTTGCCTTCCTTGCCCTGCGCCAACACAATGCCCGATCGCGACGGCCGTTCCTCATCCAGATACCCGTGCGCGGCAATATGGATGTACCGGAACTCGGCAAGCGCCGGCTCCCGCAAGGCCTGCTCTCTCGCGCTCTCTCCCAACAAAACCAGCGCCTCGCGTCCAAACAGCGACTGGATCCCCGTGGCTTCCCGCCTGGTGCTCGGCAATCGCGTGAACGTGAAGCCTCGTTCGGCGTACGCCGCCAGTGCCGGTGGCGGTTGCTTCGTATTCGGATAGGCGGGATCGGCCAAAGCCAGAAGCGGACGCGGCGCCGGCTTCCGCTTCTTCTCACGCTCCCGCAGCGCCGCCACCGCCGACAACGATGGCGCATAGCTCACCGCCACCTGCTCCATCAGCCGTCGCTCCGCCGAGACCGGCAAAGCCTCGAACGGCACATACGACAATGAACCGTCGGCCACCACCACCAGCCGCTTCACGCCCGTCAATTGCTTTGCCACCGGCGCCACCAGCAGCGTGTACAGCTTCCGTGCCGCGGCATCGGTCCGTGCCAGCGCGCTCGTAACCGTAAGCGCCGTAATCCGCTGCTGCAGCGTGCGCCGGAATGCCACCACCGCGGCGTCCAACTCTTTACGCTCCGCCAGCACCGCGCTCGTCAGTCCGTCCCGCCGC
>CAYMDD010000341.1:0-1930 GCA_964389045.1 uncultured Rickettsiales bacterium | reverse complement strand
ATATATGGGGTGCTTATGTGGCAATGGCCTTGGTGCTGATTCCACTTGGCTTGCGCGTTTTCCTCCAGCTTAAGCGCGCCGAAGCGGCGCTGAAAAAGACAAGCAACTGAATTATAATACTATGTCTCCACGCCGCCAGCGGCTTCTATTCGTGTTGTTCAGCGTTGCTTTCGTGACGGCAGCTGTGGTGATAACGTTAAGAGCTTTTAAGGAAAACATCGTTTTTTTCTACTCTCCCAATGAGATTCCCGCCGCTGCCCAAGCTGCCGGCGTCCGTCTGCGCATCGGCGGGCTGGTGAAGGAGGGAACCGTCTCCCACAACCAGGAAGGGCATTCTTTCATAATTTCGGATGGGAAGGCCTCTATCCTGGTGGAGTACAAGGGCATGCTGCCCAGCCTGTTCCGCGAGGGGCAGGGCGTGGTGGCCGAAGGGGTCTTGGAAAGCGGTAGCAGGCTGGTGGCCGACCGCGTACTGGCCAAGCATGACGAGACCTATATGCCCAGGGAAGTCGCCGATTCCTTGAAAAAATCCGGCCACTGGCGCGGCGGCGAAGGCGAAAAACGCTGATGGCCGCTGAAATCGCGCTGCTCTGCCTGATCCTGGCGCTGGCGGCGGCGGCGCTGCAAATGGTCGCGCCGGAAGCGCTGAAACGCCGCGCATCCGTTGCCCAGTTGGGGCTTGTCAGCCTTGCGCTGCTGCTTCTGGTGGTGTTGCGCGTCGAGAATGATTTCAGCGTCGAGAATGTGGCTTCCCATTCCAGCCGCGAATTGCCGCTGCTCTACCGTATCGTCGGCGCATGGGGAAACCATGAAGGCTCGATGCTGCTGTGGCTGTGGGTATTAAGCCTGTTCGGCGCAAGCTTCGCCCGGCGCGGTCATCCCGCTTTTGCACGGTACGCGCTGGCCGTGCAGGGGGCGCTGAACGCAGGTGTATTGCTCTTTATCCTCTTCGGCTCCAATCCTTTCGCCCGGATTTTCCCGCCGCCGATGGACGGCGCGGAGCTGAACCCGCTGCTTCAGGATATCGGTTTAGCCATGCACCCGCCGCTGCTTTATGTCGGCTATGTCGGGTTTTCCATCGTCTTTTCGCTGGCCGTGGCGGCGCTTCTTCGCGGCGAGGCGGGAAAGGAATGGGCGAGGGCGGCGCACCCGTGGATCCTCATTTCCTGGAGCGCGTTGACCTTAGGCATCGGCTTAGGCAGCTGGTGGGCGTACCGCGAGCTGGGCTGGGGCGGCTTCTGGTTCTGGGATCCGGTGGAAAACGCCTCGCTCCTGCCCTGGCTCTGCGGCACGGCACTGCTGCACAGCAACGCGGCCTTGAGAAAAACCGGTAGCTTGGGCGTCTGGGTGATATTGCTTGCCATCCTCACATTCTCACTAAGCATGCTCGGCACGTTCCTGGTGCGCTCCGGCCTGCTTACCTCCGTGCATAGCTTCGCCAGCGATCCGCAAAGAGGCCTGCTGATCCTGCTTTATATCGGCATCGCCACCGGCGGGGCGCTGCTGCTGTTTGCAATCCGTTCTCCCCGCATCGAAGCGGCGGGAAAGCTTGCGCCCGTCTCGCGCGAGGGGATGATCGTGGTGAACAATCTTTTTTTTGTGACCGCTTGTTTTTCCGTGCTGCTCGGCACGCTGTACCCCATTTTTTTGGAGGCGCTGACGGGCGCGAAAATCACCGTCGGCGCGCCGTATTTCAACGCCGTCATCCTGCCGATGCTGATAGTGCCGGTGATTCTGGCCGCCATTGCTCCGTTTCTGCCGTGGGGGGAGGGGAAATTTAAGCTCGCGCTCGCCCGCCTCCGCCCGGCAGGCATTGCGGCGCTTGGGGCGGCATTCCTGGTGCTGGCGTTTGCCGAGCGCGAGCGCGTGACGGCGGCGTTGAGCTTAAGCCTGGCGGCGTGGCTGGGCATAGGTTCGGTTGTATATGCCC
>CAYMDD010000340.1:1031-1933 GCA_964389045.1 uncultured Rickettsiales bacterium | reverse complement strand
CTGCTGCTCACGGAAGGCGTGGAGGGCGACCGGCACGCGCCGCTCAACAACCCCTTCGCCAAGGCAATGGTGCTGGGCGTGGCCTACGGCGGCGTGATCGGCGGCCTGGGCACCTTCGTCGGCACGCCGACCAACGCCATCCTGCAAGGGCATATGCAGAAAACCTACGGCTTCGGCTTCCAGCTTTCCGACTGGATGATGTTCGGCGTGCCGCTTCTTTTTACCCTGCTCGGCCTCACCTGGATGATGCTCAATGCCCGCTTCGTCCGGAATGCGACATTGTGCGAGGATGTGTGCGGCTCGGTGAAGGAGGCCTATGCCAAGCTCGGGCCGATGAAACGGGAGGAAAAACTGATCGCCTGCGTCTTCGCCACCGTGGCGGGGTTGTGGATTTTCGGCGGGGCAATAAAATCGTTCACCGGCTTCGGCGTGGACGATGCGGTAGTCGCCATCTTCGGGGCGCTGCTGCTCTTCGCCGTGCCGCTGGACAAGAATTTCGAGCGCCGCGCGCTGGTGTGGAAGGACACGCAGAAGCTCCCCTGGGGCATCCTCCTTTTCTTCGGCGGCTCGCTGGCCATCTCCGGCGCGCTGACCGACACGGGCGTGACTGGCTGGTTGAGCACCCAACTGACGGCGCTCTCGGGGGCAAACATCGTGCTGATCGTCTTTGCCATCACCCTGCTGATGATCGTGGTGTCGGAGATGATGAACAACGTGGCCACCGTCACCGCCTTCCTGCCGATCCTTTCGGCGCTGGCGGCAGGCATGGGCATCAACCCGATCCTGCTTTTGGTGCCGGCCACGCTCGCCGCTTCCTGCGGCTTCATGCTGCCCGGCGCCTCCGCGCCGAACGCGCTGGCCTACGGCACGGGCTACCCGAAGGTGAAAGACATGGTCAAAAC
>CAYMDD010000340.1:0-1021 GCA_964389045.1 uncultured Rickettsiales bacterium | reverse complement strand
GCTGATTACCGTCTTTACCTTCACCCTGATTTCCTTCGCCTTCGGCGTGAGTCTGACGGAAGTACCAGAATGGGCGGCGGGGAAACGGTAAGGACAGGCCAAAACCCTATCGAGGCACTCATCGTCCGTCATCCCCGCTTCAGGCGGGGATGACGTATTGGCGGAAATACCTTCATATTCTAGGCGTTTCGTGCTATTCTACCGCTGATACGTGGCTTTTTGTCTCTTATTTTCCAAGGCAAGAGCCTATAGAGGCGAGCATTTCGCCTCTTCGGAAATTCGGGAAAAAGCCCGTATGCTCGGAGCTTGTCATGCCTCACAACGGCAATGATTGGTCTTCGTATCGGCACGATCCGGCTGTGGTCGCGCACAACGAGCGGATGGCGGCGCAGGAACGCGCGAAGCATGCCGGAAACGGCACGCAGGGAGACTTCCGGGATTATGATATCCCGCAGTATCCGTCCGAACGCCCGCAACACCCGCACCGCATCGTGAACTACTGATTCCGCACGGGCATGATGCCCGCACCGCTCCAACCTTCACGGTTGGGGCGTTTTTTTTCGTTATCAAATCAGGCTTTGATTTCGCGCGATTATAGCGTAATTCTCTTGCCATGACTCAAGCGACCGTCGGCCAATTCCTTTTCGATTACCTCTACGACCAAGGCGTGCACCACGCCTTCGGCATTCCGGGCGACTTTGCACTGCCGACGTTTCGCTGGCTTCAGAATTCCAAGATTGAGCTTTACACCATGACGCACGAGCCGTCCGTCGGCTTCGCGGCGGATGCGTATGCGCGGGTGAAGGGGCTGGGGCTGGCCTGCGTCACTTACTGCGTCGGCGGCCTGAACATGCTCAACCCCATCGCCTGCGCCTATGCGGAGAAAAGCCCGGTCATCGTCATTTCCGGCGGCCCCTCGCCCGCAGACCGCAAGCACGATCCGCTCCTGCATCACAAAGTCCGCAGCTTCGACACGCAGCGCCGCATTTTCGAGGAAGTCACCTGCGCCACCGCCGTGCTC
>CAYMDD010000339.1:654-1935 GCA_964389045.1 uncultured Rickettsiales bacterium | reverse complement strand
CACATGCGTGGCGCCGATAAAGAGCTTTAAAGGGCAGGCAGCGCTTAACGCCGAGAAATCCATCATCTCCTCCACGATGCCGCGCAGAGGGTTAATGTCGAACAGGTTAAGCTGGTAGGGGGAAAACAACCTGGTCAGGTAATCGAGCGCAATCGTCGTGGGCGAGAAATCAATGCCGACATCGCTCAAGAAACGGTCGAACGCGCTGACCCTGACCGGCAGCAGGCTGGCTGCTACGCTCACCTTCCGCCAGAACGATTCCAGATGCGCCCGCGCCGCTTCCGCCCCGCCTAAGCGCAGCCCTTCCGCGCATACCGCCCCTTGAATCGCGCCTGCGCTGACCGCGCTGATCGCCGTGGGCACGCAGCCTGCCTCCAACAGCGCATCGAGCACGCCCCAGGCGAAGGCCGCATGCGTGCCGCCGCCGTGAAGGGCGAGCGCAAAATCCCCGTGCTTGGGAAAAGAGGTGTCGGCCATCTTCGCATTGTACCAAGGATACGCCGAAGAGGTCAATTACAGCGGTATGACCCGATCGCGGCATCAACGGCTTCAGCCGCCTCCGCCAGTACCTTCATGCGGTGGGTGAATTGCTTTAAATCCACTCCGAGCATCCGTGCATTCACACTGTGTTCCGTGCAGATGCCGCGCAGTATTTCTTGCTTCTGTGCGGTTAGTTCATTGAATGCCGTTTCTGTGCCGCGCGCAATACGTTCTGCGCTTTTTAGCACATCCCTAAGCCGGTGCACGCTTGGGGCAATGCGGGATTCCCAATCGGCTTCGTAGTAAAAACTCTGCATGGCTTTGGAAAGCAGAACCAGCTTTCCGGCGGCAATTCTTGCTTGCCCATCGCCCTCTTTAGCCAGATATTTGAAAAACGCCTGCACTGTTTGCACGCTTGCCATACACGGCGCGTTATGCGCTTGCTCAATGCAGTCCGCCAGCGCTTGCTTCTTTTCATCCAAATGGGCTTGTGTGCCTTGGATGCGCATAAACCAATCGTCTTTGCTCATTTGCCCTCAAAGACGGGCTTGCGCTTTTCATTAAATGCGCGGATGCCTTCGTCACGGTCGTTGGTGCCAATGAGCGTTCGGTAATGCGAAAGCTCGGTCTGTAGCGCTGCCTCAAGCGGCTGAACAGCGCCCTGCCTGACCGCCTGCTTGATCGCGCGCAAGGAAAGCGGCGCATTGGCCGCCACCGCGCGCGCCAGCTCAAGCGCTTCGTCCATCAGCGCCTCCGGCGGGACGATGCGGTTTGCCAGCCCCCATGCAAACGCTTTCTCCG
>CAYMDD010000339.1:0-644 GCA_964389045.1 uncultured Rickettsiales bacterium | reverse complement strand
CATCGACCGGCTTGGCGGTATACAGCATCTCCAGCGCCCGCGCATGGCCGATGCGGCGCGGCAGCGTTTGCGTGCCGCCCATGCCCGGCATGATGCCGAGTGCGCTTTCCGTCAACGCGAAACGCGCATTCTTACCGGCGATGATAATATCGCACGCCAGCGCCAGCTCCAGCCCGCCGCCGTAAGCCGCGCCGTTTACGGCGGCAATCACGGGAAGCGGGAAGGAAAGCACCGCGTCCCGCGCCGCCTCCAGCGCATGGTGTTGAGCATCCCACGCCGCCTTATCCATCCCCTGCCGCTCCTTCAAATCCGCCCCGGCGCAAAATACCTTGCCTTCTCCCGTCAGAATCAGCGCACGCGCATGGCTCTGTCGGCTTAAATGCCGGATGCAAGCGGCGATTTCACGGGATAAAGCCGTATTCAGCGCATTCGCCGCCTCCGGGCGGTTTAAGCGCAGCACCGGCACGCCCCCGACATGATGCTCCAAAATAATAGATTGATAAACATCGTTTTTCATAAAAATCCTTGCCATCCGACCAATAAATATTAAAAGAACGGGTTTACCCTTTAGTCAAACGGAAATAAAATGATGACCCTACCCTTGATGCCACGGGCGACGGCGGTGTGGCTGGTGGAGAACACCG
>CAYMDD010000338.1:0-1968 GCA_964389045.1 uncultured Rickettsiales bacterium | reverse complement strand
ATCCGGCATCGGGGCTGGATGAGAAAGGCGCGCTGCTCACCGAAGGCAGCCGCATCGCCGATTTCGGTGCGCAGCTGTTTAACGAAGGCGTGCCGGAGGGTGTGGAAATCGTCGATTGCGGCGGCCATGCGCTCACCCCCGGCCTGCTCGATATCCAGGTGCATTTCCGTGAACCGGGGCAGGAGCATAAGGAAACCATCGCTACGGGGAGCAAATCCGCTGCGGCGGGCGGCGTGACGTCTGTGGTGTGCATGCCGAACACCAAGCCAGTGATCGACGATGTCTCAGTGGTGTCGTTCATCGAAAAGCGCGCGCGGGAGACGGCTTACGTCAACGTCCACGCTTACGGCTGCATCACCAAAGGCATGAAGGGCGAAGAGTTGAGCGAGATGGCGTTGCTCAAAGAAGCCGGTGCGCTCGGCTTCACCGATGACGGGCTGCCGGTGATGCATGCGGGCGTGATGCGGAAAGCCCTGGCCTACGCCAAGGCGCTCGATGTGGTGGTGGCGCAGCATGCGGAGGATCTGCACCTTTCCGCCGGAGGCTGCATGAACGAGGGGAGGGTATCGGCCCATTTAGGGGTGCCGGGTATTCCGAACGCGGCGGAGGCGGTGATTGTGGAGCGCGATATTATCCTGGCGGAACTGGCGGGCGCGCACTACCACGTGCTCCATATCTCCACTCATGAGGCAATCGATGCCGTACGGCGCGGAAAAGCGCGCGGCGTGCGCGTGACGGCGGAAGCGGCACCCCACCATTTTATGCTCAACGATGAAGCGGTGATGGAATACCGCACCTTCGCCAAGATGAACCCACCCTTGCGCGCCGAAGTCGACCGGCTGGCGGTCATCGAAGGCCTGAAAGACGGCACCATCGACGCCATCGCCACCGACCACGCGCCGCACGACCAGGAAAGCAAGCGCGTGCCGCTTAACTCCGCCGCGTTCGGGATTGTGGGCTTGGAAACGATGCTGCCGCTCTCGCTCTCGCTCTATCACCAGGGAATTATGCCCTTGCGCGATGTGCTGGCGGCGATGACGGTTAAGCCCGCGGATATCGTAAAGCTTCCCGCAGGCCGCCTCAAAAAAGGCGCAAACGCCGATCTTACGCTTGTCGACTTGAATTACGACTGGTCTATCGAGCCGGAGGAGTTCATGAGCAAATCCAAGAATTCTCCCTTCGATCACACCCGCGTCAAAGGCCGCGCCATCCGCACCGTGGTGGGCGGCAGGACGGTGTATATGCTTTCGTGAATCGCATGAATATGCATAAGGCTTTGCATTCTTCTATCTCGTGACCTCACATTGGGTCTGATCTACGAAAAGAATGGTGCCCACGGCCGGAATCGAACCGGCACGGCCAAAAAGGCCGAGGGATTTTAAGTCCCTTGCGTCTACCTGTTCCGCCACGTGGGCAATGGGATAAGGTGCTGTTATAAATAAAGAACACCTTAGAGAAGTGCGGAATCGCCGTTCGGCGAGATTTATGCGTTGCGTATATCAGCAGGGCGGTGTAATAATCCAGCGATTTTATTTGTTCACCATAAATCCGCCAATGATTTACAAGGGGCTTACAGCATGATACGGATTTCCACCCTGGCACTTGCAACCGCAGCTTTAAGCGTTTCATCGGCGGCATCCGCGCAGCAGAGCGAGCGCTGGCCGCGCTGGTACGTGGGCTTGAGCGGTTCGCTTAACTTCCTCACCGATTCGGACTTGAATGGCGGCGGCAAGCTGAAATACGAGAAGCCCGGATACGGCGGCGCGGTTTCGCTGGGCTACATGCCTCCTTTCACCGGCCCGTTCTGGGGCGGCGTGCGCATAGAAGTGGAAACGGCTTACCGTAAAGCTGATCTCGACGGCGCGACCGTCGGCGGCGTCGCCGTGCCCACCAACGGTAGCACCCAGGTGTGGAGCTACATGGGCAATCTTTATTATGATATGCGCAACACCAGCGCGTGGACGCCGT
>CAYMDD010000337.1:0-1987 GCA_964389045.1 uncultured Rickettsiales bacterium | reverse complement strand
GCTGGGGGGGAGCTACCAGCGGCTTGGCGTGGGGCAGGATGAACACCCGCTCAATCCGCTGCAATTGGAAGACACAAAACGCAACCGCGGCTTTGCGCTGGCATGGCTAGGCACGCTGCTGAGAGTGCCCGCGGAAGACGAGGGCGCGCGGCTCGACCTGCGCACCGCCGTGGATACGCTGTTTTCAAGCAGTGAGCCAAAAAGCGCGAGACGGCTTCTGGCCGCGCTGGATACGGTGAACGCTTCGCTTGCGGAGCGCTTCAGCGACATGCTGGATGCGCCCGAAATGACGCGCTGGCTGGGCGAAGGGGCGGACGATATCGCGCTCGACGGGAATTTTACCATCATCGACATGCAATACGCGATGCGGAAATCCGAGACGGCAGTGGCGGCGTTCTCCGCGCTGCTGCACCGGCTCATCTTAAGCCTCGACGGCAGGCCTACGATCATCGCCTTGATGGAAGCATGGGAATTGCTGGACAATCCGTTTTTCGCCAGCCGGCTGGAAAGCCTGATGGAGATGCTCAAAGAGCGCAATGCCATGCTGCTGATGGTAGCCGGCCAAGCCGACGGCGCGCTGCAATCCGCCATTGCTTCGGATATTGTGCGGCTCACCTCCACTAAGCTGATCGTCCCCGACGACGTGCCGGTCAATTATTTCCCTGAGATCATCGGCATTACGGAAGCCGAGGAGATAACGCTGGCGCGGATGGACCGTCAGCGCGGCCAGTTCCTCATCAAGCACGGCGAGGAGATTATCCCCTCGCGCCTGCAGATCGATGACCGGGAGGCGCATGCGCTGCTTTCCGGCGAGCGCCTGACCGGCATCCCGATCCGGACGGGCAGCTAGAAAGCAAAAACAATGCGTGTAAAACGACAGCACTCGGCGTGGATGCAGCTACTCATCGCCGCTTGTTTGGCGTTGCTGCCCGAGGCGGCTTTCGCGCTTGCCTGCAATCCCGCCAACGGCGCGCCCATCGGAAGGCTTTATGACACTTCCCAGGTATGTGCCAACTCAAGCGGCTTCGACCATATCTTCTCGGGGCTTTCGTGCAGCTTCCAGAATATCCTGAACGACGCCATGAGCAGCATGTATTGCGGCATCCAGTATAGCTTGAAACATATACTGGTGATCGCTATTACGCTTTTCATCATTATTTACGGCCTGATGGTGACGTTCGGGGCGGCGCAGCTCAACGCCAAGGAAGTGACCACGCGCCTGATTAAGATTGCGCTGGTATGGGTATTCGCCACGGAAGCGGCGTGGGGCGTGAACCTCGCCTATTATTTCCTGATCGGTGCGGTGGATTCCGGCATCGGCTGGGTGATGCGAATCGTCCCCAGCGCCAACGGTTGCGGCGGTACCGCGCTTCAGATCATGGATTGCCTGATCTACAACCAGATCATGGCGCCGTTTTCGCCCAGCGGCACTAACATCATGGCGTTTTTCGCAGCGCTTTCCTACGCGCTGCCGCCCGTGTTCCTTCTGTTCGTCTATTTCTCGCTCAAGGCCATCGTTATTTTCGTGCGCGCGCTGATTACCTACCTGCTCGGCATCAGCGCCATCGCCTTGCTCATTGCGCTCGGCCCCATCTTCGTCAGCTTCGCGCTGTTTAAGGTCACCTATCATTTCTTCGAGACGTGGCTGCGCTACCTGATTACCTTCGCACTGCAGATTATTCTGATTTTCGCCGCGCTTGGCGTGTTTTTCTATGTGCTGAACATGCTGCCCGAATTCCTCAACGAGCTGAACCGCGTCATCGCCAACTACCAGCGCGTCTGGTGGGTGGGGCCGAATCGCAACGAGGTGGCTACCATCGGCGTATGCCCGACACGCATTACTTGGGGGGCGGGGGGCGCCCGCCTGACCTGCACTTCCAATAATTTTCAAGATTTGATTCCGCCGTCGCACTGGGTGTTTCTCCCCGAGCTGATCTATTTCATCGTGCTGAATCTGCTGACCTACACCATCATTCTTTATGCGTTC
>CAYMDD010000336.1:0-1988 GCA_964389045.1 uncultured Rickettsiales bacterium | reverse complement strand
GCTCACCTGCCCGCACTGCGCGCAGTTCCACAACACCGTGCTGCCGGTGCTCCAGAAAAACTACATCGACACCGGCAAGATGCGCTATATTCTCCGCCCATATCCGCTGAACGAACCGGCGCTGAAAGCCGCGATGCTGATTGACTGCCTGGGCGAAGAGGGCGGGGCGGAGAAGTATTATACTTTCGCCAAGGTGCTCTTCAGCGGCCAGGATCAATGGGCGTTCGATGCGAATTACATGAGCGCGCTTGAGACATTCGCCGGCGTGGGCGGTGTAGACAAGGAAAAAGTCGCCGCATGCACGAACGACAAGGTACGCGAGAAGAAAATCCTGGTCATCCGCAAAAACGGCCAGAGTGAGCTGAAAATATCGCACACCCCGTACTTGTTCATCAATGCGGTGCCGGTGCAGGGCAATCCCTCCGCCGAGGCGCTCAGTAAACGGATCGAGCGCGTGCTGGCCGGGCAGACGGAGTAAGCGTGGCAGATTCGCCGCATTCCCTGGAAGAGCTGACCCGCCGCCTAGATGCGGCTAAGGAAGACGCAGGCCTCACCGAGAAGCCTGAGCAATCCCGCGGCAGGCAGCTGTCGCTGGGCTTTCGCTTGAGCATCGAGCTGGTGGCGGGCGCGCTGGTGGGCCTAGGCATCGGCTACGCGCTCGACCGCTGGCTGGGGCTGACCCCTTGGCTGATGATCGTTTTTTTCTTTCTCGGCACCACTGCCGGGGTGATGAACGTGAAACGCACGGTAGAACTGCTTGACAAGCCGGACGCATCCGCTAAAACTCCACGCGCCTGAAGGCGGATGCCTTCGAAGAAATATCTGAATTTCCAAGGAACTGCCGTTGTCCGACGCCGCACACGCTCCCCATAGCCCGCTCGCCCAGTTCGAGATTTACCCGATCGTGCCGATGAATTTGCTTGGCTACGATGTGAGCTTCACCAACGCGTCGCTGTGGATGCTGCTCTCCGCCCTCGGGCTGTTGATTTTCTTAAGCGTCGGCGGCAAGCGCATGCAGCTTGTGCCGGGGCGCTGGCAGACCGCCGCCGAATCCGTGGTGGGCATGGTGCACGGCATGGTGGACGAAAACGTAGGGCGCGAAGGCTTCAAATATTTCCCAGTCGTTTTTACGCTGTTCGTTTTCGTATTATTTACCAACATGTTCGGCATGCTGCCGTATTCTTTCACAGTCACCAGCCATATCATCGTCACCTTCGCGCTGGCAATGCTGGTGTTCTTAGGCGTTACCCTCATTGCGCTGTTCCGCCATGGCCCAATCAAGTTTCTGCATTATTTCGTGCCTGAAGGCACGCCGAAGCTGATGATTCCATTCATGTTCCCTATCGAGCTGCTCTCCTATCTTTCCCGCCCGGTCAGCCTCTCCATCCGCTTGGCTGCAAATATGATGGCCGGGCATACGCTGCTTAAAATCATCGCGGGTTTTGTCGGTGTCATCGGGCTGCTGGGCGTGTTTCCGTTCGCGCTGCTGGTGGTGCTGATCGGCTTCGAACTCGGCGTGGCGCTGCTGCAAGCGTATATTTTTACGATTCTTACTTGCATTTACCTGCACGATGCGATTCATTTGCACTAATTTTTGAACCCCTTAAGAGGAGACTATCATGGAAGGCGTTGTTGGATTGAAATTCGTTGGCATGGGCTTGGCCGCACTTGGCATGCTGGGCGCGGCGCTCGGAGTGGGCAAAGTGTTTGCAGCCCTCCTGGAAGGCATTGCCCGCAACCCCGGCGCCAAAAACCAGATGATGGTGCCCGCCTTCATCGGCGCTGCTTTCGCCGAGTTCATGGGCTTGCTCGCCTTCGTCGTCGTTATCATGATCTTAACCGCGCAATAAAGGCGTCATCGGCGCATGCCCCAGCTTAATCCGGCCTGGTATCCCGCGCAGCTTTTCTGGCTCGCCATTACCTTCGCGGTGCTCTACTGGCTGCTTTCCCGCATCGTGCTGCCGCCGCTCATGCGCATTATCGATGAG
>CAYMDD010000335.1:0-1990 GCA_964389045.1 uncultured Rickettsiales bacterium | reverse complement strand
CTTCGGTAACGGTGCGATAGCCCCTCTGCTGTGACTAACGCGCCCATGATTATTCCTTGCTGTCGTTGAGCAGTTCCGGTTTTACGGTTAAAAACTCCGGCCAGGGCGCATCTTTCCCCGTGCGCACATAAGCAACGCCTGGAAGCCCGGTTTTCACCGCTTCCAGATGTTTCTTAAGCAGCGGTGCCGGGATGCGCACCTTCACCCGAAACGTCATTTTTTCACGCTCGGTTTTGGTTTCCACCTGACGCGGCGTGAACTGCGCTTCGGGTGAAATATACGAAATTTTCGCCGGAATGACGACAGCCGGGAAGGCATCCAGCACGATGCGTGCCTCATCCCCCAGTCGCAGTTTGCCGACCACCTCGGTGGAATAAAACACCGTCATGTAAACGTCGGTGAGATCAAGCAGTGTAACCACCTTGCCGCCGCTTGGTACGACTTCGCCGGGTTCCGTCAGCTTATAGAGCACGCGGCCTGCACGCGGCGCTTTTAAGTCTTTGTCGGCGAGCAAATCTTTCTGGCGCGCCACTTCGGCACGCGCCGCATCCACCGCTTCTTTCGCCGCGCCAAGGCGCTCCTGCGCACCGACAAGCGCCGCCTCTGTAGTTTGCTTCTGGTTAAGCGTTTGGTCGTTACGACTACGCGATACCGCGCCTTCTTTCACCAGACGACCGGAGCGGGCAAATTCCTTTTCCGCCAGCGCCAGCGCCGATTGCGCCTGATTGACGGCGGCTTCGGCCTCCTTCTCCTGCTTTAATGCGCCGCGCACATTGGCTTCTGCCCCAGCAAGCGCTTCGGCCAAATGGTTGAGATCCAGCGTGGCGATCACATCGCCAGCTCCCACCATGCTGCCTTCTTCAACCGGCACAGATAAAACCCGCCCGCCGCTGCGTGTGGCGACATCCACCGTTTGCGCCTCGATGCGCCCGTTGCTCACGGCGATATATTCCGGCAGCTTATGTCGCGTGGTTGCGTAGTAATAGGCTCCGGCCACCGCAACGATGAGCAGTCCGGCTCCAACCCATAAAAACAATGGTTTTCTTGTATTCATACTGTCGATTTCCTCTGTTATGGACGGGGCAGCGATACCCGGAAGGTAGTAAAAAATAAGCGTATGTAACGCCCAGCCTCTCGGGCGAGAGGGATCTTTTCTGGACACATGAGAAACTTTAATAGAATGCCGTGCGTATAAAACTGGAATGCCTGCGCTTGCAACCGTGCCTGATTGGCACTTAGTGGTGCTCCGCTATCACGGTGTATCCGCAAGAAAAAGTGAGTCAGCATTTTGACGACACGCTCATGCACTTCACTTTCCTTGGTGACAATGCTGGTTTCCGATGCCAGATATTCGTGGCGAAGCAGGATAATACTCAGCGAGCGTTGCTTTTTCTTATCTCGGGCGATGCCACGCAATAATGTGATGATGAAATCTTCGAACTCATCCAGCGACGAGGCTTCCCGTGTAATTCTGTCGAGCGCCTCTTCATAGAATGAACCCGTGCGGTCGATGACGGCTTCAAGCACCTCGGTCTTGTTCGCAAAATGCCAGTAAATCGCACCGCGCGTTACGCCGGAACACTGGGCAATTTTTTCCAGCGTCGCACCGGAGAAGCCGGTTTCAAAAAACACTTCTTCCGCCGCATCCAGTATGGCCTGCCGCGTAATCAACGCCTTCTCTTTTTTATTGGTCAACATAAGAGGTTGCTTTTTCCCTATGCCCTGTTATTTTCGCCTACATACATGAATGTATCTGAAATGAATGTCAATAGACCCATGAATGTAACAAAAAAAAACATTCCTCCTTCTTTCTCGCATTCTGCATCACGCAGGAACCATAGGCGTGCGCTGGGGATGATATGCTTTGGTATGCTGGCTGCCTGCTCGCTTGCTCCTGATCTTGAAAAGCCGAACACAGCGCTTCCCGCCAACTGGACATTATCCGGCGCCGAAGTAACAGCGCTCACACGCTGGTGGCAACGCTATAACG
>CAYMDD010000334.1:0-1994 GCA_964389045.1 uncultured Rickettsiales bacterium | reverse complement strand
GCTGTAGACCTTGATCGTCTCGTTGAGCAAATTGGCGGGGATGCCGAGCCGCATGCCGGTTTCGTAGAGGCTGCCCTTAATGGGAGCGCTGACCCGCGCAAGCGTTTTTGTCAGCGGCGCCTCTATTTTCTTGACGGTATAATCGCCGGCTTCTTTCCGTGTCAGGTGCAGCGTGGCGGTCTGCGAAATGGGCACCGACATGGAGGTGAGCATCGGCACCGCCGGATTGTCTTCGCTAGGGTCGAGCGAAACGGAGATGCGCTGGCCGATGCCGATCTTGCGCGGGTCGTAATAGCCGCGAATCGCCTGGACGGCTCCGTACGCATCGTCATACGGAACGCCCGTTTCGGTCAGCAGTTCCAGAAGAGTGTCTCCGCCCGAAACCTGGAGGCGCATGGAAACCGGAAGCTGCGCGGCCTGGGTTTGCGTTTCGGCGATGTCTACGGCGGGGGCATTTTCCTCTGCCTGCGCAGTAATTGGGGGCATATCAGCGTTCGTCGGCGCAGCCTGTTCTGCGGTTGCGACTGCCGCAGGCTCCGGCGGGGCGGGCTGCGCCGTTTCGACGGGCGAGGGGGTGCCGGCGCCGAAATAATACGCCGAACCAGCCATCAGCGCCAGGCAAGAGCAGGCGGTAAGGACGGCGGGGAGGATAAGATGGTCGGTAAGGCGAACGGGTGCGGATTTCGGCGTACGGCGAGGACGGTATGGCCTTAAGAGGCGCTCGGTATCGCGGGGGGTGGGAAAATGCGAACGCATGCTTTAAGATTGGATTTGGAGGAACGGGGGAGAAGCAACCGGAGGAGGGATCGTACGCATAAAGCAATAACCGATTTTTTTTCGCGCATGCAACCTTTTTATGACCTATTACCATTATAACCGAAACGCCGGGCAAAATCCGCAATAAACCGCTTGACGGATTTTTTACGCGCCATTAGATTACGCGCCTCGCTGAAATGCGGGTAACGAATAATTAATGATATAATCTTCAAGTTTTTAAAGGACTTACATGCCAACCATCAATCAGTTGGTCGCCAAGCCGCGCAAAAGCCAGCCGAAGCGTAACAAATCGGCGCATTTGCAGGCCTGCCCGCAAAAACGCGGCGTCTGCACGCAGGTGAAGACCGTGACGCCCAAAAAGCCGAACTCGGCGCTGCGCAAAGTGGCGCGCGTAAGGCTTACCAACGGCTTCGAGGTGTTCGGCTACATTCCCGGCGAAGGGCACAATCTGCAGGAGCACTCGGTGGTGCTGATCCGCGGTGGCCGCGTGAAGGACTTGCCGGGCGTTCGCTACCACATCATCCGCGGCACGCTCGACACCCAAGGCGTCAAGAACCGCAAGCAGTCGCGCTCGGCCTACGGCGCGAAGCGTCCGAAATAAGAAAGGTCATTCATGTCCCGCCGCCACTCCGCGCAGAAACGCGAAATCCTCCCCGATCCCCGCTTCGGCGACCTGGTCGTCTCCAAGCTCATCAACACCATGATGTATTCCGGCAAGAAGTCCGCCGCTGAGGCGATTGCTTACGGCGCGCTGGAAACCATCCAGAAACGCACCAGCCAGGATCCCTTAAAGGTGTTCCATGACGCCATCGACAACATCAAGCCGAGCGTCGAAGTGCGCTCCCGCCGCGTCGGCGGCGCCACGTATCAAGTGCCCACGGAAGTGCGTCCCGAACGCCGCCTGGCGCTGGCGCTGCGCTGGCTGATTATCGCCGCCCGCGCCCGCAAGGAAAAGACGATGCAGGACCGGATCGCCAATGAGCTGATGGACGCCTCGCAAAACCGCGGCGGCGCCATCACCAAGCGCGAAAACACTCACAAAATGGCCGAGGCAAACAAGGCCTTCTCGCATTACCGCTGGTAATCAAGGATACCCCACCATGCCCCGCAAAACGCCCCTGAAAGACTACCGCAACATCGGTATCTGCGCGCACATCGACGCCGGAAAAACCACCACCACCGAGCGCATCCTTTACTACACCGGCAAGTCGCACAAG
>CAYMDD010000333.1:0-1997 GCA_964389045.1 uncultured Rickettsiales bacterium | reverse complement strand
ATGGAAGCTTGCCGAAAACGAGCGCAAGCCGGTCAAGGAAAAGACCTATGCTTATGTGGAAGGCAAGGAGCCGAATACGCTGATCGTGCGCTTGGACGTCCCCTCCGGCGAGGCGGACAAGCTGGTGCACACCATCGCCAAGCTGAAACCTGCGCACGACTTAACGGTAAATTCCAATGATCCAACGCTGCATTTTGACCCCTCCCAAGGCCCGGTCAGCCTGGAGCTGGTCGGCGTGCAAGGCCCCGATGCGGGCGCGAACAAAGCCGCCGCCGAAAAAGCGCAAGCCTTGATCGACGAAATGCAGAAAGCGCAAGCCTCGGTCAACGCCATGTTCAAGGAAACGACCGGCAAAACGGAAGCGGCGAAGATGGCAGACGCCATCCTCGCGCAGCACGGCGGCGCCGCCGACCAGGCGATGATGCCGCTGGCCGAAACGCTGGTGATGAAAGTGCAGGAAGCGGGCAACGCCCTTGCAGCGCAAGGCAACGCAATTCCCGACGACGTCAAAAAACCCATCGAGGAAGCCGTGGCCGCCATGAATCAGGCCATCCAGATCGGCGGCAAGGACTGGCGGAATTATGTCACCACCCGCCCGCCCACCGAAGGCGCGCGCCTCCGGCCAGCCGGATAATTTGGTGGATCGTGAAAGGTGAATGGTGGATAGTGCCCATTCCATTCACCAACTACGATTCGCCCCTCCATGCCCCACCGCCTGATTACCGATACCGCCGCGCTCGCCGCGTTCTGCGAGCGCTTGAGCGCCGAGCCGTTCATTGCCATCGACACCGAGTTCATCCGCGAGAAAACCTACTTCCCGCAGCTCTGCCTGGTGCAGCTGGCGGGCAAGGAGGAGAACTTTGCCGTCGACCCGCTGGCTCCCGCCATCGACCTCTCTCCGCTCTATGCGCTGCTGAACCATGCGGATGCGGTAAAAGTCTTCCACGCGGGCAAGCAGGATATCGAGATTTTCCACCTCGCCACGGGGCAGATTCCGCATCCGGTGTTCGATACGCAAATCGCGGCTCAAGCCCTGGGTTTCGGCGAATCCATCTCCTACAGCGATTTATGCCAGCGCATGCTGGGGCTGCCCATCGACAAAGCCTCGCGCTACACCGATTGGGCGCAGCGGCCTTTAACCGACCGCCAGATCACCTACGCGCTGCAAGACGTCGTGCCGCTCCGCACGATCTACGCGAAACTGCGCGAACGGCTGGAGCAAAGCGGCAGGGGCGCATGGATCGAGGAAGAGATGCGCGCCCTAACCGACCCCACAGCGTATGCCATCGCTCCGCGTGACTCCTGGCAGCGGTTAAAAGCCGGGAATTTGAAACCTAAGCAGCTGGCCGCCTTGCGCGAGGCGGCGGCATGGCGGGAAGAGGAAGCGCGGCGCAGGAATATCCCGCGCGGGCGCATCCTGCGCGATGAAACCTTGCTCGAAATCGCAGCCTCCCTGCCGGCAACGGATAAGGAGCTGCGCCATATCCGCGGTTTGGGTGCAGGCTTCAGCCCGAAATGGGCGGAGGCGCTGCTGAAAGCGGTGGAAGCAGCGCTCGCTCTCCCCCCCTCCGAATGGCCGCCTGCCAATGCGCCGCGCCGGCGCGTGGAGGACGGCGACCTCGTCTCGCTTCTGCAACTGCTGCTCAAGCTCTGCGCGAGCGAAGCGGGCGTGGCGCCGCGCCTGGTGGCGGGAAAAGACGAGCTGGAAGCCATTGCCTGCGGGGAAGATGCCGTTGCCGCCTTACAAGGCTGGCGCGGCGAGATATTCGGCGCGCGGGCGCTGCGCCTGATCGAAGGCAAGCTGCAATTGCGGTGGGATCCGCTGAAGAAGGAAGTAAAATTCCTCGAAGCGTGAAGCGACGGCGCTAAAAAATCAGTCGCCCAAGAGGAAATGCAGCGGGCAGCGCCTGCCGGCGGTGGTGGTGGCGTATTGTGCGGCGGCGGGGTCGTCGGACGTGGTGCAGCCCGGCGCGTAACCGCTCCGCGCGGCAACCACG
>CAYMDD010000332.1:0-2008 GCA_964389045.1 uncultured Rickettsiales bacterium | reverse complement strand
GATGCACCGCCACAGACAGCGATGTCACTAGCGAGGTGGTAAAACGTAGGGTTCGAACCCACCTGTTCATTAACATGGCGTCCGCAAATGAGTTTAATTCAATTCTAAATATAGCAGCGCTTCATTAATATATATTTAATAATCAACGTCTAAAGCACGCTCGCTGTATAGGGATGTAAAGAATCCATTATTATTTTATCATCTGATATTTAAAGTTTATTCTGATATTCGTCATCATTGAGACAATGTTTAGCGCCTGGGACGGAGGCAGAGATAAAACTTACATGGAAAACGCAGCGAATGCTGCCTTTATGAGGCGCATATCAGCTAGACAAGTCTCAGGCCTTCTTTTATAACGCAAAGCCTCTTCGCAAAGGCGCAGACACGCACATCGAAATGCCCGGATAGCTCAGTTGGTAGAGCAAGGGACTGAAAATCCCTGTGTCGCTGGTTCGATTCCGGCTCCGGGCACCATTAACATGTAAGCCTTTCATCCGAAAACGCGCGCTTGCTTCGTGGTATTGACCAATGCATAATTAAAGCACAGCTAAGTAATACCGGAAAATTTCTGAAGGGAGCGCCTCACTCCACTCGTTTGAATCTAACAAAAGACGGCCATTGGTTGATTTTTTAAAGCTGGCGCAGTTCCTGGACATCAAGCCGCAACCGCTCCAGGCGGATGCGGCGGAATCGCCTCGCTATGCATCGCCGGAAACGACGGAAACGCCGATGCTGCGCGAGCATGACGCGGCGGAGCTGCAACGGCAGTTTCTGCATACGGAAGGCCCTGACAGAGGCGATACCTTCAAGGCGGTCGCCGCGCAGCTGCCGAAGATCGAGCCGTTCTAGAAATTCCTGTACGTCATTTTTGCCTGTTTCGCCATCTCGGCCAATGCCCACCGGTGCTCGGACAGTTTCGGTTTCTCTGCCTCGGCGGGCAGCAGCTTTTGCAGGAAATACTCGATATAATCCGGCGTATGCGCTTGCGCTCCGTTTAGCGTCGGCAGCGTATAGAACCGTAAGCCGTGGCCAGAAGGGTTGCGGTGCATGCGGTACCTGGCCGCCTCTTCCTCGTTGCTTGCATCCATGCATGCGGGCGTTTCCCGGATGAAACGGCCTTCGGTGGGGATGTCGGAGTAAATCACGATCTCATTCTCGTTGAGCGCCTTCGCCCGCTCGCCGGATGCGAACTGCTCCAGGATTCGCCAATTGTCCGTTTTGGAGCGGACGCTTAAATCATGCGGAGAAAGCACGTAAATTGCGCTAAAGCCGCCCTCCTGCTTCTCGTGGCGGATATCGAAGCACGGGCCGATATGCATGGCATAGGCTTCGGCGAATGCTTCGCGGATCTGCGCCTGATCGTATCCCTTCTCTTTCAAGTAGGCACTCAGGCCGCTGCACAGCTGCTCGACGAAGACGGTGCCGTAGCTGTAGGCGAAAAAATTCAGCCTGGCGAAGGCCGCGCGAAGCGCCGCGGGATCGGAGTGAATCATTTTCTCCACCGAGGGGATAAGCGCCTTTTTCAGGAATTCCGCAGCGGTTTTGGACATGTGCGCATCTGGGTCGGCATTGTAGCGGTGCGTGTCGGCGAAAAAAGAGGAGCGGTGCGCCAGAGGATAGGAAACGGCATAAAGCGCCATCCCTTTTTCATAGATCTCCTCGCCGCCGAGCTTGGCTTCGGCGAGATTTAAAAGACCGTCTACCGTTTTTTCCATCCCCGCGGTGCCGCCGCAGCAGATGACCGCTTTTTTCGAGAAATCGATGGCGTCCACTTCTTCAATGCTAAACCGGAGTTCGCCCTTCTCATCCCGCCGGGCGGTTTTTCTCCAGATTTTGAATGCGGCGTTGGAGCTGTTCCTGCACATCTCTCCGCCGCGGCGATTAACGGGGATTTCCGCATCGTCCAGAAAACGCGTCATCGCATCGTAGAGGCTTGCCAGCTGCACATGGCGCTCTTTGGAAACGGCGGCGGAAACCCGCTCGCTCTTGGCGTTGAATGGGTTAGGGG
>CAYMDD010000331.1:0-2017 GCA_964389045.1 uncultured Rickettsiales bacterium | reverse complement strand
GGGAAAATCACGGTGAACGGCAAGGATTCCGCCCTTTATTTCGCAAGGCCTGTGCTGCGCATGATTATCAACCAGCCGTTCTCGGCGCTCGACCGCAAGAATAATTTCGATGTCGACTGCACCGTGCTCGGCGGCGGGCTTTCCGGGCAGGCCGGGGCGATTCGCTTAGGCATCAGCCGCGCGCTGGATGAATACGACACCGCCTTCCATGCCACGCTTCGCCGCGGCGGCTACCTCACCCGCGACAGCCGCGCGGTGGAACGCAAGAAATACGGGCGCAAGAAAGCGCGCAGAAGCTTCCAGTTCTCCAAGCGCTAATTGCGTTGGTAGTCTGTCGTCGGTAGTTTATAGCTTGTCGCTGCTACGACAGACTACAGACGACAAACGACAGGCCCAATGACGCCATCTCCCATCTCCATCGCCGTTCTCGGCGCCAGCGGTTATACGGGGGCGGAGTGCATCCGGCTGTTGCTGGGGCATCCGCATGCGCGCATCGCGGCGCTGGCCGGGGACAGCCAGGCAGGCAAACCGCTGGGGGCGATTTACCCGCACCTGGCTTTCGCAGGCCTGCCGGATCTGGTCAGGGCGGAACACATCGATTACCGCGATATTCAGGCCGTGTTCTGCTGCCTGCCGCACGGGACGACGCAGGAAGTGGTGCGCGCTCTTCCCGCCCATGTGCGGATCATCGACCTTTCTGCCGATTTCCGGCTGAAGGATACGGCGCTCTATGAAACATGGTACGGCCACGCCCATGCCGCCCCGGAATTGCAGCAGGAAGCGGTTTACGGTTTAAGCGAATGGGCGCGGGTAGAACTCCGCACGGCCAGGCTGGCGGCCTGCCCCGGCTGCTATCCCACATCCGCGCAACTGCCGCTGATCCCGCTACTGAGAGAAAAAATCATTATGCCGGAAGCGATTATCATTGACGCGAAATCGGGCATCACCGGGGCGGGGCGTGGGAGTAAGACAGCTAACTTGTTCGCGGAGGCCGATGGCGGCATCAGCGCTTACGGGATTGCCAATCACCGCCACACGCCGGAGATCGAGCAGGGGTTGAGCGGGGCGGCGGGGCGGGCGGTGCGGGTGACGTTCACGCCGCATCTGCTGCCCATGGCCAGGGGCATTCTTTCCACCGTTTACTGCCGCCTTCAGAACGGCATGGATGCTGCGGACGCGCGCGCATCGCTTGAGCGGGCGTATGCGCAGGAACCGTTCGTGCATATCATGCCGGAGGGCGTTTCGCCTTCGACGCATCAGGTGCGCGGCACCAACGCATGCCGCATCGGCGTATTCGCGGGCGCGGAGGCGGGCGCGCTGATCCTGGTATCGGTCATCGACAACCTGGTTAAAGGCGCCGCCGGGCAGGCGGTGCAGAATTTCAATATCATGTTCGGGTTCGACGAAACGACGGGCTTGCGGCAGACGGCGCTTTTCCCGTAACATCGGCGGCATGAGCTATATCCTCCCCTACCGCGGCGAATTCGCCCCCGAAACCGTCCGCCCGAAGCTCTCAGCCCACGCATTCATCGCCGAAGGCGCCGCCATTATCGGCGACGTCGAGGTGGGGGCGGATTCCGGCATCTGGTACGGTTGCGTGGTGCGGGGCGACGTGAACCATGTGCGGATCGGCGCGCGCACGAACGTGCAGGACGGCACGGTGATCCATGTGACGCGCCATACCGGCCCCACGATTATCGGCTCGGGCGTCACCATCGGCCACAGCGCGCTGCTCCATGCGTGCACGCTTCAGGACGGCTGCTTCATCGGCATGCGGGCGACGGTGATGGACAACGCTCATGTCGAATCCGGGGCGATGGTGGCCGCCGGCGCGCTCGTCACCCCGAACAAGCGCGTACCCAAAGGGCAGCTCTGGGCGGGGTCTCCTGCCAGATACTTCCGCGACCTCACCAAGCAAGAGATTGATTTCATTGAGATTTCTGCGCAAAACTACGTGGATTTGGCCAGAGAGTTCCTGGCCTTGCGGCAGCCTTCCTAACCGTCATCGAAATTTCAC
>CAYMDD010000330.1:0-2021 GCA_964389045.1 uncultured Rickettsiales bacterium | reverse complement strand
GTCTATGCCAATGACGACAAAACAGTTAAATCCTCCGCCTTCCATACCAGCAACTACGATTACCTATTGGCGCATGACGGCGGCGGCGTGCTCTCCGGCGGTTTCGGCAACGATCTGCTGGTATCGGGCAAAGGCAGGGATGTGATGATCGGCGGCAACGGCCCCAACCGCGCTGACGCCAACACCGATTATTTCGCCTTCCTTACGCAAAGCGGCCAGGATATTGTGCGCCAGTTCAACCCCGCCTTCGACCGCATTCTGGTAGAGAAAAACGCCAACGGCATGAAGTTCGATACGCCGGAGGATATTTTAAAAGCCGCCAAACAGGAAGGGAAAAACATCCGCATCGATTTAGGCCAGGGAAACCAGGTCACCATCGAAGACGTGAATTTGAGCGCGCTGAAGCCCGATAATTTCAATGTCTTCGAAAAGCCTCTCCTCCCCGACCTGCCCCGCATGCGCCGGCGTGAAACCGGACGTGATTAATGGATTACTGTCATCCCGGCGAAGGCCGGGATCCAGGGTATTCGCAGGGATAGGGTTTTCGACTCTGGATCCCGGCCTTCGCCGGGATGACAACTAAGTATCCACTTCCTGCGCTAAAATCACCTCCAAAAACTGCTGCCCGTAGCGCTCCGCCTTTGCATTTCCCACTCCGCCGATCTGGAGAAAAGCTTCCACCGAGCCTGGCTTGCGCACAGCCATTTCCCGCAGCGTCTTATCGTGGAAAATCACGTAAGGCGGCAGGTTCTGCGCTTTGGCCAATTCCAGGCGCTTGGCCCTCAGCGCGTTGAACAGCGCCTGGTCCATATCCCCCGGCTCGGCGGCGCTCCCCGTTTTTTTCACTGCAATGTCCCGCTTGCGCGGCGAAAGTTTTCTTAAGCGCAATTCCTCGCGGTTCTTCAAAAACGCCTGCCCTTGCGGCGTGATGCTTAACCCCCCGTGCTCGGCAATATCCACCGCCAGCAGGTTTTGCGCAACGAGCTGGCGAAAGATGCCGCGCCATTCGTGCTTGCTATATTCAGTGCCGACACCGTATGTGCTGATCCTGTCATGCCCGAGAGAAACCGCGCGCTCGTCCGCCTTGCCGAGTAGAATATCGACAAGGTAGTTCACGCCGAAACGCTGGCCGGTGCGCCATGCGACGGAAAGCGCTTTCTGCGCCGCGATGCTGCCGTCGAAGTTCTCCGGCGGATTCCGGCAAGTGTCGCAATTGCCGCACGGCGCGCATGTATCCCCGAAATACTCGAGCATCACCTGCCTGCGGCAGCGCGCCGCTTCGCACAAGCCTAAGAGCGCGCCGAGCTTTTGGTGCTCGATGCGCTTCTGGTTCTCCGGCGCGGCGGAGGATTCAATGAAGCCCCGCTGCATCGCCGCATCCGCCATGCCGTAAAACATCACCGCGTCCGCAGGTAGCCCGTCGCGCCCGGCGCGCCCGGTTTCCTGGTAATAGGCTTCGATATTCCTCGGGATGTTCATATGCGCCACGAACCGCACATCCGGCTTGTCGATCCCCATGCCGAAAGCGATGGTGGCGGCCATGATGACATTCTCCTCGCGCAGGAAGCTCTCCTGGTTTCGCGCCCGCTCCGCCGGCGGCATGCCCGCATGGTACGGCATGGCGTTGAAGCCTTCTGTTTTAAGCCATGTTGCCGTCTCCTCCACGGATTTCCGCGACAGGGAGTAAACAATGCCGCTATTGCCCATGTGATGCCCGCGGATAAAGCGCAGCAACTGCTGTTTTGGATTGTCCTTGATGGCGATGCTATAATGAATATTAGGCCGGTCGAAACCGCCCAGAAAAGTTCTGCCTGCGCTTAAATGCAGCCGCTCGACGATGTCTTTGCGCGTCGGCGGATCCGCCGTGGCCGTGAGCGCGATGCGCGGCACATGCGGGAACCGCTCGGCCAACGCCGAGAGCTGCACGTAATGAGGCCGGAAATCATGCCCCCATTGCGACACGCAGTGCGCCTCGTCGATGGCGAACAGCGCAATGCTCGACGCGGCGAGCAGATCCAGAA
>CAYMDD010000329.1:0-2027 GCA_964389045.1 uncultured Rickettsiales bacterium | reverse complement strand
CTCCTGCCCTTCGCCCACCGCCAGCCCGCCGACGGCATAGCCCTCGAAGCCGATCTCTTGCAGCGCATCCGCCGATTCGCGGCGAAGATGAGGGTAAACGCCGCCCTGCACGATGCCGAACGCGCCGTATCCTTCGCGCGCGGTGAATGCATCCTTCGACCGCCGCGCCCAGCGCATCGAGCGGCGCATGGAATCCGCCGCCTCGTTTTCCGTGGCCGGGTAGGGCGTGCATTCATCGAGCACCATGCTGATGGTGCTGCCCAAGAGCGCCTGAATCTCCATCGCCCGCTCCGGCGTGAGCCGGTGCTTCGCGCCGTCGATATGCGACCGGAAGGTGACGCCCTCCTCCGACATCTTGCGCAAATGGCTTAAGCTCATCACCTGGAACCCGCCCGAATCGGTGAGGATCGGTTTTTCCCAATGCATGAATTTGTGCAGGCCGCCTAAGCGCGCGATGCGCTCCGCCCCCGGCCTCAACATTAGGTGATACGTGTTGGAGAGGATGATCTGCGCGCCCGTCTGCTCAACCATTTCCGGCGTCATCGCCTTGACAGCGGCGGCGGTGCCCACCGGCATGAACACGGGCGTCTCGATTGAGCCATGTGCTGTTTCGAGCGTACCGGCGCGGGCGAGGCCGTCACTGTGTTGTAAGTTAAATCTCAACTTGGGCATCGCTGCCTCCGTTCCGGTAAAGCAGACATGCATCCCCGTAAGAATAAAAGCGGTATTTCTCCTCAATCGCATGCGCATACGCCGCCTGCATCGTCTCCAGTCCGCTGAAGGCGCTGACCAGCATGAAAAGCGTTGATTTCGGCAGGTGGAAATTGGTGAGCAGCATGTCTGCGGCCTTAAAGCGGTAGCCGGGGGTGATGAAAATATCCGTATCGCGCGTGGCCGCATGCACGTTGCCACTGTCGTCCGCAGCCGATTCCAGCGCGCGTAAGGATGTGGTGCCAACGGCGATAATTCTGCCGCCGTTCGCTCGGGCATCGTTGACGGCGCGCGCGGTTCGTTCGGTTATCTCCATCCATTCGCTGTGCATGGCGTGATCGGCGGTGTCGTCCGCTTTCACCGGCAGGAACGTTCCCGCGCCCACATGCAGCGTGACATAGGCCATATGCACGCCTTTATCTTCGATGCGCTTGAGCAGCGCTTGCGTAAAATGCAGGCCTGCGGTGGGCGCCGCCACCGCGCCGGGTTTCCTCTCGTTCGCATAGACAGTCTGGTAATTTTCCTTATCGCTTACATCCGAGCGGCGTTTTTTTTCGATATAAGGCGGAAGCGGCATTTGCCCATAGCGGGAAAGCAGGCTCAGGAAATTACCCTCCACATTGAATTGCAGCGCCACTTCGCCTCCGTTCTTCTCCAGCAATTCGGCAGAGAAACCGTCGGCGAAGATAATGACATCACCGATGTTTAGCCGTTTTGCCGGTCGGGCGAAAGCGTGCCAGCATGGCTTGTTATTGCAAGCGTAAGCAAAGCGACCCGGTGTTTCCGACTGCGCTGCATCTTCTGGATTGCTTCGGCTTCGCCCCGCAATGACGCCGGATGCGCGTTTATGCAGCAGCACCTCTACTTTCGCCGTGCCGCGCGTGCCGTGTAGCCGTGCCGGGATCACGCGCGTGTCATTGAAAACGAGAACGTCTCCTTGATTCAGGAAATCCGGCAGCGTTTTTACGGCGCTATCTTGCCATCCTCCCTCTTTAACCACCAGCATGCGGGCGGCGTCACGCGGCTCCGCCGGGCGGGTGGCGATCAGTTCTTCGGGCAGCGCGAAATCAAAGAGGGAGACGCGCATCCGCGGCGGTTTCAGAGGCGAGCGGGTCTGGCCCGAAGCGGTTGGGGCCGGGCGTGCCCTTCCGGCAATACCACACAATCATGATGATAACACCGATCAACGGGATAAACAGGATCAGCCACCACCAGCCGCTTTTATCGATATCGTGCAGTCGGCGCACCGACATGGCGAGGCCGGGGATGAACGTGACAATGGACGGGTACTGCGCGGCGAGGTCCTTGTACCACTG
>CAYMDD010000328.1:0-2030 GCA_964389045.1 uncultured Rickettsiales bacterium | reverse complement strand
CCGTAATGCTACGACGCACATTATCCGCTTTCCGGGCGGGCGCTAAAGCCGGGCGGACAGGAATTCCTTTGGAGCTGAAATTGCCATGACCATCGATATCGCCGCCGCCCTTGCCACCAACGCCTGGCCGTTCGAGGAGGCGGCCAAGCTCACGCGGCGCTTCGAGAAAGGCGCGCCCGCCAAAGGGTATGCGCTGTTCGAAACCGGGTATGGTCCCTCCGGCCTGCCGCATATCGGCACGTTCATGGAGGTGTTCCGCACCACGCTGGTGCGGCATGCGTTTGAGCAGCTCTCGGACATTCCCACGCGGCTGTTCGTCATTTCCGACGACATGGACGGCTTGAAGAAAGTGCCGGACAACATCCCCAACGAAACGATGCTTAAGCCTCATTTGAACAAGCCGCTGACGGAAGTGCCTGACCCGTTCGGCACGCATGAAAGCTACGGCGCGCACATGAACGCCAAGCTGTGCGGCTTTCTTGACCATTATGGCTTCGAATACGAATTTTTCAGCTCCACCGCGCAGTACAAGACGGGTGTGTACGACGAGAAGCTGCTGGAAGTCTTGAAGCATTACGACGCCATCATGGCGGTGATGCTGCCCACGCTGGGCGAGGAGCGGCAGCAGACCTACAGCCCGTTCATGCCCGTAAGCCAAAAGAGCGGGCAAGTGCTGCAAGTGCCGGTGGTGGAGCGCAATGTCTCCGCCGGCACCATCGTCTACCGCGAGGAGGACGGCGAGCTGGTGGAAACCCCCGTGACGGGCGGGCGGTGCAAGCTGCAATGGAAGCCCGATTTCGGCATGCGCTGGGCGGCGCTCGATGTGGATTTCGAGATGTACGGCAAAGACCATCAGCCTTCCGCGCCGCTTTACAACGCCATTTGCGAGATCATCGGCGGCAGGAAGCCGGAGCAATACGTCTATGAGATGTTCCTGGACGTAGAGGGCAAAAAAATCTCCAAATCCAAAGGCAACGGCTTGAGCATGGAGGAATGGCTGCGCTATGCGCCGAAGGAATCGCTCGGCTATTACCTGTATCAAAGCCCGCGCAAGGCCAAGCGCCTGCATTTCGACGTGATTCCCAAGGCCGTGGACGAATACCAGGATTTCTTGAAGAAGTATCAAAACGAGGACGAGGCCGCGCGCATCAAGAATCCCGTCTGGCATCTCCATGCGGGCAACCCGCCGCCGCCGGAGAGCGCGCTTAGTTTCAGCCTGCTCCTGAACCTCGCCAGCGCATGCAATGCGGAGGATGCGTCCGTCCTCTGGGCCTTCATCAGCCGTTATCTGCCGGGCGCAGCGCCGGAGCAGTATCCCTTCTTAAGCGAGCTGGTGCGCGGGGCGGTGCATTACTACCACGATTTCGTGAAACCGCAGAAGCAGTTCCGCGCGCCGACGGAGATAGAGGCGCAAGCCTTGCGCGACCTGGCGCAGGCGCTTGAGGCCGCGCCCGCCGATGCATCCGCCGAAACCTACCAGAATATCGTCTACGACATCGGCAAAAAACACCCGTTCCCTGATCTAAAAGCCTGGTTCTCCGCGCTCTATGAGGTGCTTCTGGGCGCCGCCCAAGGCCCGCGCATGGGGTCGTTCATTGCGCTGTTCGGAAAGGAGGATATGCTTAAACTGATTGAGCAGGCGCTCAAAGGCGAAAGCCTGGCGGCTTAAGGCCGATGCGGCGGCGCGCTTTATCCGATAAGCTCGGCGTTGCGCTGGCAGGCTTTCCGGTTTTCGTGCTTCCTTGGACGATCGGCGTTTACGGAATACCGGTTTTCATTATGCTCTGGGCGGGCTTCAGCCTGTGGCGGCGCAACCGGCTGCTGAAACGCGGCATTGGCCGCAAGGCGTATATGCGCGCCGCTGTTGTGCTGGTGTTCGCCCCGCTTGCCGCTGTTTACGCCTTGGCGGCGGTATGGATTGCGGCAAGCTATTCCGGCTATTGCGGCGGGTGGCTGGACAGCCCGGATATGCCGTGCGGATTCGCCGAGGATGCCGGACGATCATGCCCGGCCCCGCAGACGGACCGGCT
>CAYMDD010000327.1:0-2044 GCA_964389045.1 uncultured Rickettsiales bacterium | reverse complement strand
GCCTGCGGTTCTGGTAGTCGAGGTAATAGGCATGCTCCCATACGTCCACGGTGAAAAGCGCTTTTTTGCCGAACACCATCGGCAGCTCGGCGTTGGGAGTTTTCATGATGGCAAGCTTATCCCCGTCCAGCACCAGCCAGGCCCAGCCGCTGCCGAATTGGCCGATAGCAGCGGCCTTAAAATCCTCTTTGAATTTCTCAAACCCTCCTAAGTCGCGGTCGATCATCCTGGCGATGCCGCCGGAAGGCTTGCCGCCCCCGTTCGGCATCATGCAATGCCAGAAGAAGGTATGGTTCCATACCTGCGCGGCGTTGTTGAACACCGGCTCCTTCTTGTCCTTGTACGATGCCTGGATTACTTCCTCCAGCGGCGCGTTTTCCCAAGGAGTGCCCGCCGTCAGTTCATTGAGCTTGGTGACATAAGCCTGATGGTGCTTGCCGTGGTGAAAATCGAGCGTATTACTGCTGATATGCGGGGCAAGCGCGTCCTTGGCGTAAGGCAGGGGGGGAAGGGTGAAAGCCATGATTGAGAACTCCTTGGGTAAACAATGGACTGCGGATGAAGTGCCTGCTAGTTAAGCGTTGCATCGTAAAATTTCAATCAATCTCTTCATTCGTTATGCCGTCCGCTGCAATCATGGCGCAGGTTAAGGCGCAAGACTACCCGCGTTACCTGATGGCGCTGTGCCTGCCCGCGCAGGCGCAGGACGCGGCTTTCGCAGCGCTGGCATGGTATGCGGAAATCGCCGCCATCCCTGCCAAGGTGAGGGAGGAGATGATCGGCCACATCCGCTTCGCCTGGTGGCGCGAGGCGCTGGAGGAAATGGATAAAGGAAAAGAGCCGCGCGCGCACCCGGCGCTGAAGACGGTTGCGCCCTATATCAAGGGCATCACTTTCCCCTGCGAAAGCCTCATGCGCATTGTGGATGCGGCGGAAGCGGAATTTGCAGGGCAGGGGGAAATCGGGGCGTCATCGGGTGAATTATCGGCGCTGATGCTTTTATTGTCATCCCGGCGCAGGCCGGGATCCATATCAGAGGCACACACAGGCGGAAAAGTGAATCCCGGCCTGCGCCGGGATGACGAATCGGCCAGGCATATCGGCATCGCCTACACGCTGGCGCAGTCACCGGACACACAAGAGGCCGCATTAAAGACACTGGATCATCTACCGAAAAAAAACCTGCCTAAATTCTTACGCGCGCAAGCGGCGATAGCGCGGTATCTAGCGCGCACGCAGGCTAAACCGCCGTTCGGCGAGAAGCAAAAATTTCAGCTTACGTGGAAAGTGTGGCGAGCGTGAAGGAAACCCCCCGGCAACGGTTTTAAGCCATTGCCGGGAGGCGGAGATCAATGTCTCCACATATCGACGAATCCGACGTCCTCGCCGTCGAAGATCACCGCGACGCGCCTGAGGTTGTTTTCTCTGGGGCCGATGAACTCGATGGTGTCACCCTTCCTGTATTCGGCGAAGTTGCCGAAGGTGATAACCTCCTGACCGAGCGCGTTCCGGCGGAACTCCACGATCATCAGCTGAACATCGCTGTTCATGGTGACGGTGGCCGTAGCGGTTGTCCAGAGCTGAACCTGGACATACTGGGTCTTGTTGCCGGGATAGTTCCAATACTGGAACACATTGGCGGGATAGGGCGGGCGGCTCCGCGGGAACGGCATCGCCACTCCCTGATCGAAGAACCACGCCTCCCACACCATGCCCGCCGGGCTGGCGGAAACGGTGAAGTTCGAACCCACAACCCTGTCCTCGGCGGCTCTTGCCGAGGAAATCCCGAAGACGACCGCCGCAGCAGCAGTCAGAATGCAAATGCGCACGGGATTGTCTCCAACGCGCGTTAATGCGGCGCCAGCGATGAAAATCACGCCAGCGGAAACTCCTTCTCACTCCGCGTTGGAATGAAAAAAAGTAAGTTTCGCCGGCAATTATAAATAATTGTTAACTTACGGTCAAGCGGCTAAAGCGCCGCCTGCGCCGCCGCCAGCCGTGCCACCGGCACACGGTAAGGGGAGCAGGAGACATAGTTCAGGCC
>CAYMDD010000326.1:0-2045 GCA_964389045.1 uncultured Rickettsiales bacterium | reverse complement strand
AGGCGGCGGGACGCGAAAAACGGGTCATTGAGTCGGCTTTTCAAATGTTCGTGAAGCAGCGCTTTACCCGGCGCCGGAGCCTCACTATAATCACTGCAAATCCGCTGCGCAACCGTGTAATTTCTTCCAGGAGCATCCCGCATGAACGGCACCGCCGACACCGAAAAACCCGCCTATAATGCTGCAATTTTTGCTCAAAATCTAGCCGAAGCCGCGGAAAAATCAGCTCAAATTCTAACCCAATTCCTCTCCCGCCACTCCCAAAAAGCGGGTCAGTTCACGTTTGATTCGCCGGTGTTTGACCCGCTGGGGCTGTCCCAGGCGTTCATGCAGATGGCGGCGAAGCTGCTCGGCGACCCTTCTATGCTCATGCAGCGGCAGATGGAGCTGTGGGCGGATTACGCGCAGCTGTGGCAGCGCACGGCGGAGAATCTGCTCGGGGTGGTGCAGGAGCCGCTGGTCGAAGCCGACGCGCGCGACAAGCGCTTTAAAGACCCCGCCTGGCGGGAAAGCGCGGTATTCGATTTCATCCGCCAATCCTATCTCCTAAGCGCCCGCTGGCTACAGGAAACGGTAGGTGGCGTCGAAGGCCTGGACAAGCGCACCGCGCTTAAGCTCGATTTCTACACACGCCAATTTATCGACGCCATGAGTCCTTCGAACTTCCTGCTCACCAACCCAGAAGTCTTAAAAGCAACGATTGAGAGCCATGGCGAGAATCTGGTGAAGGGGCTTTCCAACCTGCTCGAGGACATGGAGCGCAGCGATGGCGCGCTTCGCGTCAGCATGACGGACGTGCGCGCTTTCGAGCTGGGCAAGAACCTCGCCCTTACCCCCGGCAAGATCGTGTTTCAGAACGAACTGATGCAGCTGATCCAATACGCGCCGGCAACGCAAGAAGTCTACCGCACGCCCATACTGATGATCCCCGCCTGGATCAACAAATTCTACGTGCTGGACATGCAGGCGGAGAACTCGATGGTCAAGTGGCTGGTGGAGCAGGGGCACACCGTCTTTGTCATCTCCTGGGTCAACCCCGACGCCAAGCTCGCGCAGAAGCGCTTCGACGATTACTTAACCGAAGGCCCGCTCGCCGCCCTTCACGCCATCGAGCAGGCCACCGGCGAAAAGGCCGTCAGCATCGTAGGCTATTGCCTGGGCGGCACGCTCACTTCCATTTTCCTGGCGTGGGCCAAAGCCAAAGGCGAGGCCGCCCGCGTCGCGTCCGTCACCTACTTCACCACCATGATCGATTTCCAGGAGGCGGGCGAATTGGCCGTATTCATCGACGAGGAGCAGCTTTCGGCGATGGAGGCGCGCATGGAGGAAAAAGGCTATCTGGAAGGCGCCGACATGGCGATGACCTTCAACATGCTCCGCGCTAACGATTTGATCTGGTCGTTTGTGGTCAATAATTACCTGCTCGGGCGCGATCCGTTCCCGTTCGATTTGCTGTACTGGAACGCCGATTCCACCCGCATGCCCTCGGCCATGCACAGCTTTTACCTGCGCAACATGTATCTGAACAATGCGCTGCGCGAGCCGAACGCGCTGGAAATCGCGGGCGTCTCCATCGACCTCCGCACCGTCGACACGCCTTCCCTGTTCGTCTCCGCCAAGGAAGACCACATCGCCCCGTGGAAATCGACCTATGCCGCCACGCAAATCTTCAAAGGCGGCGCCCGATTCCTCCTTGCCGCCAGCGGCCACATCGCTGGGATGATTAACCCGCCCGCGCGCAACAAATACTCCTACTGGACGAACGACAGCCTCCCCGGCTCGCCCGACGCCTGGCTGAACGGCGCGCAAGAGCACAAAGGCTCATGGTGGCCGGAATGGAACCGCTTTTTAACGCGATACGCCGGCGATAAAGTGCGCGCGCGCCAGCCGGGCGAAAAACTCAAGCCCATCGAAGATGCGCCCGGCTCTTATGTAAAGGCGGCGTAAAGCGCCGTATATTCAAGCATAATAGCGAATTTATGTTGCGCTTTGTAGCGTGCAGCCACGCTTTAACGGCGTATATTTTAACGAAGAAGGATTTTAGA
>CAYMDD010000325.1:1283-2057 GCA_964389045.1 uncultured Rickettsiales bacterium | reverse complement strand
CCGGACGCGGTGACGCTCGCCAAGGGATTGGGCGGCGGCATGGCGATCGGCGCGATGCTGGTGGGCGAGCGCGCAGCGGAGACGCTCCAGTTCGGCAGCCACGGCTCGACGTTCGGCGGAAACCCCATGGCCTGCGCGGTGGCGCGCGCGGTGCTGAAGAGCCTGCAATCGGCGGAGCTGATGCAAAACGTCGATGCGCGCTCGCGCCAGTTGAAAGATGCGCTCGCCGCCATGGGCGCAACGTACGGGATTTTTTCGGAGGTGCGCGGCAAGGGGCTGATGATCGGGGCGGAGCTGAAGCCCGAATGGCACGGCAAGGCGGGCGAAATCGGCGACCATGCGCGCAATTTCGGTGTGCTGGCGCTACAGGCGGGGCCGAACGTGCTGCGCTTCGTGCCGCCGCTTACCATCACGCAGGAAGAGATGGAAGAGGGGCTTCGGCGGCTGGATGCCGCTTTGCAGAAACTGCTCGAAAACCAAACCCGTTAAGCTATATTCTTTCGGGAATTCTTTACCGCAGGAGGATACATGAAAAGCATCTCCATATTCACTCTCGCCGCGATAATCGGGCTGTCGGCGGCTGCCGCATCCCCGGCGCATGCCAAGCAGGAGGGAAAAGGCCACGGCCACGAAGACCATGACGACCGCGGGCATGGTAAGCACAAGCATAAAGACAAGCGCGATGATGATGGCCGCGACGACCGCCGCCATCATTCCCACCGGCATGACGACCGCCACCGGGACGGCTACCGCGGCAAATACATCGTCTTAAAC
>CAYMDD010000325.1:0-1273 GCA_964389045.1 uncultured Rickettsiales bacterium | reverse complement strand
TCTTAAACCAGCCGCAATACGTGGAAGTGCGGGAATATATCTATAACGACTATGCCCGCCGTTGCCCGCCCGGCCTGGCGAAAAAACGCAACGGCTGCCTGCCGCCGGGGCATGCGAAGCGCTATACGATCGGCAGCCCGCTGCCCAGCACAGTCGTGTACTATCCGGTGCCGCAGGATGTGCTGGTGATGCTGCCGCCTCCGCCGCCTTCGGCCATGTATGTGCAGGTAGACCGCAACCTCCTGCTGATTACGGAAGGCACGCGCCGCGTGCTCGATGCGGTCGAGATGTTTTCCGCCGTCCAATAAGTAATGCGTGGATAATTTTTCTGCACCGCTTGAGTGGATTGACGCGCAGGCGGATGCCATGCTTGCGCGCACGATCAAATGGTCGCGCATCAATTCCGGCAGCATGAACCTGGACGGCCTCGCCCGGCAGTGTGCCGCGCTATGGGAGGCTTTCACGCCGCTCGGCGGGGAGATGGAGGAGATTGCCCTGGCGCCGCGCGAAATCGTGGATGCGCGGGGCGAGGTCGTGCGGCTGCCGCTCGGTAAGGCGCTCTCCATCCGCAAGCACGCAGATGCGCCGCTGCAGGTGTTTTTGGGCGGGCATATGGATACGGTCTTCCCAGCCGATCATTCCTTCCAGGAGCCTGTATTGCGCGAAGGCGGCATCTTAAACGGCCCCGGAGTCGCTGATTTGAAGGGCGGCCTCGCAGTGATGCTTGCCGCGCTCGAAGCGCTGGAGCGAAGCGTTTGGGCGGGCAGGATCGGCTGGGAAGTGCTCATCAACCCCGATGAGGAAATCGGCTCGCCGGGGTCGGACGCGCTGTTTAAGGGCATCGCCGCGCGCAACCATCTGGGGCTGATTTACGAGCCGTCCTTCGCCGACGGCACGCTGGCGGGCAGCCGCAAAGGCAGCGGCAATTTCACCGCCGTGGTGCGCGGAAAAAACGCGCATGCCGGCAGGGCGTTTCATGAGGGGAGAAACGCCGTGGCGCTGCTTGCGGAACTGACGGTCAGGCTTGCGGCCTTGACCGGCGGCAGGCCGGGCGTCACCTGCAACCCGGGCAGGGTGGAGGGGGGCGGGGCGGTTAATATCGTGCCCGATCTTGCTATCCTCCGCTTTAATATCCGCGCGGACAGCGCGGAGGAACAGCAATGGGCGGAGGCGCAGCTGCAAGCGCTGGAGGCGGAGTTCAGCGCGCGCGAGGGTTTTGCAGTGTTTTTTCATGGGCGCTTCGGCAGACCGCCCAAGGCGCTTGGAGGGGATA
>CAYMDD010000324.1:851-2058 GCA_964389045.1 uncultured Rickettsiales bacterium | reverse complement strand
GGGTAACCACGGGGATTTCCGCCGCTGACCGCGCGCATACCATCCGGGTGGCCATCGACCCCGCCAGGGGCGCGCACGATCTGGCTACGCCCGGCCATGTCTTTCCCCTGGCTGCGCGCGAAGGCGGCGTGCTGGTGCGCGCCGGCCACACGGAGGCGGCGGTCGATATCGCCCGGCTCGCTGGCCTCAATCCTTCCGGCGTCATCTGCGAGATCATGAACGATGATGGCACGATGGCGCGCCTGCCCGATCTGATTACCTTTGCACGCGCACATGATTTGAAAATCGCCACCATTGCCAGCCTTATCGCCTGGCGGAGGCGGACCGAAAAGCTGGTGGAGCGGGTGCTGGAGCAGCCGTTCGCCAGCCGCAACGGCGGCGATTTCCGGCTCATCCTCTACCGCACCCGGCCCGAGGGCGCCGAGCATGCGGCGCTAATCAAAGGAGATATTTCGGGCGGCGCGCCGGTATGGGTGCGCATGCATGCGGGGAACCCTTTGAACGATATGCTGGCGGCTGCCTCCGGCGGGGAGGAGCTGCAGAAATCCATGCGCATGATCGGCCAGAAAGGGCAGGGCGTGGTGGTGTGGCTGCGCGATCTTTCGGTAAACGGCCTCTCGGCGCGGCTGAACGAAGCGGGCGCCTCCGGCCAGACCGGTCTGCGCGATTACGGCATCGGCGCACAAATCCTGATTGATCTGGGCGTTAAGGACATGGTGCTGCTCTCCAATAGCCGCCGCGCGGTGGTAGGGTTGGAAGGATACGGGCTGACGATTTCGGGCTATCAGCCGATCGATTAATCCTCCCTTAGCACGGATACAAGCGTTAATAACGGACAATTTATCCCCGTAAACGCATAATCAGCCTTGTTCATGCGGTATAAGGGAAAGGAAAAACACCATGATACGCCAGCTTTTAACCCCCGTGGTGGCAGGTTTAGTGGCCGGAAAGGCGTTGAGCTTCTATTTGAACCACAAGGCCGAGGAAAAGAAAAAAATCAAACGCAAAGCGCACCGCGACCAGAAGGTGGACGTAGCCGCGGAGGATTCGTTCCCCGCATCCGACCCGCCGGCGTGGAATTACGTGCACTCCGTCGGCACGCCGAAGCAGACGGCGTAAAAAAGCTTGAAAAGCACACTCAAAAGACGGGAAGAAATTCCCGTCTTTTTTGCATAACAGTCCAATATTGTAGTATTGTTACTTGTTA
>CAYMDD010000324.1:0-841 GCA_964389045.1 uncultured Rickettsiales bacterium | reverse complement strand
GTTTGCCGCAGACTGTTCTGTCCGCGCGATCACGCCGTTCTCCAGCAAGTTTTGTACAAGCGGGAGAAGATCATAAGCATAAAGATTTAATTTTTCAGCAATGGTGAGCAGATCATGTTTTCCATCCGCATAAGCGATGATATTCATCATCGTGCGCACTTGCTTACCGCTCTCCTTGGTGCTTAAGGTCGGATAAAGCCCGCGTTTGCCCAGCTGGGGTTCACAAAGGACAGTCGGATGGTAAACATCGTTAGCTTCCAATAGTGTAATGCATTGCTTAAGTGCTTCGTATCCCCCATTTAAACCTTCCGCCGAGATGAGCGAAAGATCATCCATTGAGGTATGGTATTCCGGGTAAATTCCATATTTGGAGCGAATAACGGAGCATACGGGCAAGTCGATGCCCGGGCTGCAGTATTGCCGTTCATCGCTGCCGCGCTCCAGGTAGCTGTACGCGATATAATCCGGCGCATGGTGTTTGAGCACATGGCAGGCTACCCGGTCGGCCAGCGTATTGCCGAGACGGGAGGCGATATAAGAATAGGCGCGGTCGTCACCCATGCAGGTAAGCACGAATCCAGCTACGGTATTGCGCTTCATCGCCTGGTGGTGCCTGCTTAAGTAAACAATTGCCCCTAGGGTTTCCGCCAGGAATAGCACGCGGTAAGTATAGCGTCGCGGCTGGGAGCCGATCCATTGGGCAAGCGCCGCCGCCACGCAAGGGCCTGAAAGCTCATTGTTGGCCATAGAAGGGTGACATACATACGTCGAAAGCAGGATTTCCCTATCCGTTTGACCCGGAATAATCAACTCGCCGTAAGTCAAATGCCCAGGCTCAAGG
>CAYMDD010000323.1:0-2060 GCA_964389045.1 uncultured Rickettsiales bacterium | reverse complement strand
ACGACGGCGCCGCGACCATGGACTGGATGGAGCAGGAGCAGGAGCGCGGCATCACCATCACCTCCGCCGCGACGACGTGTTTTTGGAACAATCACCGCATTAACATCATCGACACGCCCGGCCACGTGGATTTCACCATTGAGGTGGAGCGCTCCATGCGCGTGCTGGACGGCGCGGTGGCGGTGTTCGATTCGGTGGCGGGCGTCGAGCCGCAATCGGAAACCGTGTGGCGGCAGGCGGACAAATACAACGTCCCCCGCATGTGCTTCGTCAATAAAATGGACCGGATCGGCGCGAACTTCTTCCGCACCGTGGACATGATGATCGACCGCTTGGGCACGCGTCCGCTGGTGCTGCAGCTGCCGATCGGCACGGAGGACAAGTTCGTGGGCGTCGTCGACCTCATCAAGATGAAGGCGATCCTGTGGAAAGACGAATCCTTAGGCGCGGAATTCTACGAGGCGGACATCCCTGCCGACATGCAGAAACAGGCCGCCGAATACCGCGAAAAGCTGGTCGAGACCGCCGTTGAGATGGATGACGGCCTGATGGAGAAATATTTAGGCGGCGAAGAGCCTTCGACGGAAGACTTAAAGCGCTGCATCCGCGCGGGTACGGTCATTTTCAAATTCGTGCCCGTGGTCTGCGGTTCCGCGTTCAAAAACAAGGGCGTGCAGCCGCTTCTTGACGCAGTGGTGGATTTCCTGCCCAGCCCGCTCGACATTCCCGCCGTCAAGGGCATCAAAGCCGGATCGGAAGAAGAAATCGAGCGCAAGGCCGACGACGGCGAAAAGTTCTCCGGCCTCGCCTTCAAGATCATGTCCGACCCGTTCGTGGGGTCGCTGACCTTTGTGCGCATTTATTCCGGCACGCTCTCCAGCGGGTCGTATGTGCAGAATACCGTCAAGGATAACCGCGAGCGCATCGGCAGGATGCTGCTGATGCACGCCAATAACCGCGAAGACGTGAAAGAAGCCTATGCGGGCGACATTGTGGCGCTGGCGGGCCTGAAAAACACCACCACCGGCGATACGATCTGCGATGTCGATCATCAGGTCATCCTGGAGCGCATGGAGTTCCCGGAGCCGGTGATCGAGCTGGCGTTGTAGCCGAAAACGCAGGCCGACGAGGAGAAAATGGGCATCGCGCTTTCGCGCCTGGCCTCGGAAGACCCGTCTTTGCGCCTCTCCACCAACGAGGAAACTGGCCAGACGATCCTGAAAGGCATGGGCGAGCTGCATTTGGAAATCATCATCGACCGCATGAGAAGAGAGTTCAAGGTGGAAGCCAATGTCGGCGCGCCCCAGGTGGCCTACCGCGAGACGATCACCAAGAAATACGAGATCGATTACACGCATAAAAAACAGACCGGCGGTTCCGGCCAGTTCGCGCGTGTCATCATGGATTTCGAGCCGCTGCCGCCGGGTTCGGGCTTCGTATTCGAAAACAAGGTGGTAGGCGGGTCGATTCCGAAGGAATATATCCCCGGCGTGAGCAAAGGCCTGGAAGCAAGCCTGGGCAACGGCGTGGTGGCGGGCTATCCGACCATCGATTTCAAGGCAGTCTTAAAAGAAGGCGCGTACCACGACGTAGATTCAAGCGTGCTCGCATTCGAAATCGCTTCCCGCGCGGCCTTCCGCGAAGGTATGCCAAAGGCTGGACCTGTGCTGCTGGAGCCGATCATGAAAGTCGAAGTGGTGACGCCGGAGGATTACATGGGCGACGTGATCGGCGATCTGTCGTCGCGCCGCGGCCAGGTGACCGGCATGGACTCCCGCGGCAACGCCCGCGTGGTCAACGCTATGGTACCGCTTTCCTCGATGTTCGGCTACGTCAACACCCTTCGCTCGATGAGCCAGGGGCGCGCGCAGTACAGCATGCAGTTCGACCATTACGAGCCGGTGCCGGCGAATGTGGCCGAAGAGATCAAGAAGAAAGTCGCTTAAAGCAACGCATTCAGTTTATTCATTAACCATCTATCGAAACATATCTTCGGAGAACCGAGATGACCAAAGAGAAATTCAACCGGAACAAGCCGCACTGCAATATTGGGACGATCG
>CAYMDD010000322.1:0-2065 GCA_964389045.1 uncultured Rickettsiales bacterium | reverse complement strand
CCTTTATAATATAAACAGGTTAGTACACGATAAGAAATGGTAACTACATGGCTTGATGTGATAATCGTTCCGTTCTAATGTTATGCAATTAGATTTTAAAATTTATTAATAATTTCTGTGCGCTTGCGTCGTTTCGCCCTTAGTCTCGTCTCTGTTATCGTGTTAGCCTGCGCATGGGTGCCGCTGAATCTGGTGCAGGCTAATTTCGGTGAGTTCGTACTGGAGCATTACCGCGCGCTGCTTGCACTGTTTGGCACGCTGGCTGTCTTTCTCTCGTGCCTGTGCCTGCTTACGCTTAAGGAAGTATCGGCCACGCGCGCGCGGGGTTTTGCGCTCGCTGCATCCGCGGCGGTATTGCTGTTTTTCAACTATCCCACCGCATCGACGGCATGGCATGGTATAGCGGGCGCAGCGCTTTATCGGTCCGTCTACCTGCTGCTTATCCTTGGCGCCGTCGCCGCCGTATTTTACCTGTTCCGCGACAAGCCCCGCGCCGTAACCATGGCGCTGGTACTGCTGGGCGCGGCCAACGGCGTATGCATGGGAACCATCGCCGCCCAATGGGCGAGGCAAGGGAAAGCGCCCAAAATCATCGCTGCTCCTCACCCGGGAGCATTGAGCATTGCGCGTAAACGCAATGTTTATTATATCATTGTCGATGCGTATGGGCGCGCCGACCAGCTGCGGCGCATCGGCGGGTACGATAACAAACCTTTCCTTAAAACCCTGCGCGATGACGGGTTTACAATCATGGATCAGGCTTACGCCAATTACCCGATTACGCCGTTTTCTTTAGCTAGCCTGTTCAATATGGATTACATGATTACGGAGAAAGGAACATTCGTCGGTGATAAGCAGATTTATACAACCATCCGCTATGCCAACCCCGCCGTGGATACGTTCAAGGCGAGCGGATACCGCTTTCTCCGTGCATCCACCGGCACATGGGATGGAAGCCAATGTTCAGGCACGGAGGATGTATGCCTAAATACGGCTGGATTCATCCCTGATGAGTTAGAGAGAATCCTTAATGACTTAACTCCGCTTCAGGCAAGCGCAAAGGTGCAGTTTAAGCAGTCCTCCGTTCAGCCTCAGCTTGAGCAAACTTCTCCGCATACGGAAGCGCACCAAGACATGCAAGGCAAACCAAAAGAAAAAGTAAAGACACGCACCGCATCTTCTAGAATGGAAGATTTGTTTACAATCGATATGCTCACTGAACGCGTGCAAGAGCTACAGCGTTATGCGCCGTTTTTGCTTTTTGCCCACACCCTGCCGCCGCACCCTCCCTATCTGCTCGATAAGAAATGCCAGGAACTGCCCACGGAAGGGTGGAATAATTATAACTGGGATGCAGACTCAATGAAATACTACATCGAAGGCGTGCAGTGCGTAAATAGCATGATCCAGCGCTTCGTAAAAATGGTGAAAGCGGAAGACCCGGAGGCGATCATTGTGATCCACGGCGATCACGGCACAGCTTTTACAGTTGATCTATTAAAGGTTAATCACGTGTGGAGCGATGACCAATTTAATGAGCGCTATGGCGTGTTAATGGCAATCCACGCCCCGCCTTCATGCCGTGAGTGGCTCTACCCTTCGCTCTCTCCGGTCAACACCATGCGATTTGTCTTCGGCTGCCTGGAAAACCATTCTCCGCGCTATATTCCCGATAAGTATTATATCTTAGGCTCGCCATACCATAAGAATTACGGCACGGTGCGTGAATACCTGCCAAAAGTCCATTAGTCGGCGGCTTTTCGCTCCAGCAGGTAAACTGTTCGCTCGCTGCCATGCAGCGAAACGCGCTCGTTGATGGAGAAGAACGCGCCGAACGCCCGTTCGAAGGAGGGCTGATCGTAATCGGCGAAAACATCCGCGCGGGAGGCGAGCAGGCGCTTCACCTGCGGGTCGGATTTAGGGACGAATTCAAGGATGAGGTGGCGCGCCGTGATGCCGGCGAAATACCCGGCCAGCATATCCATCGGCACGTTGTTGCCGATGCGCAGATGGTGAATCAGCGCTAACGCCATGACCATCTCCGCCGGGCCGCGCTCTTTTAAAC
>CAYMDD010000321.1:1630-2075 GCA_964389045.1 uncultured Rickettsiales bacterium | reverse complement strand
CAATCATAAGTTTGAATGTCGGTTGCAGCGTTAAAATGCGCTCTTGCCGCTTCCAGAAATGCGCCCGGGAAATGCTTGCGAAACTTGACATCACCATACGCGCGCAGCCGCTCGGCGCGCCGCTCCTCAGGTTCGGTTTGTTTCGTGGGTTTCTGCCCGGGGCGCGCCATAATGCTTACCTTCCGTGTTCTTTTTCATCCTCGAGAGGAGATATATCATAATGTTTCATGTGCCGCTCCACGCGCGCCAATGCACCGATCAGCCATGCGGGCCTGCGCCCTTCTTCGGCCATTTCTTGCTCGAGCAGTTTCAACCTCGCGTAGTCTTTAATAGTCCTTGCTGCAAAGACGTCGTCATCCTCATGCATCGATTCATGCGATTTAAGTCTCCGGGGTACGGGCTTCGGCTTTGGTTTGGGCTTGATCTCCGCCTTCGGCTTCGGCAC
>CAYMDD010000321.1:873-1620 GCA_964389045.1 uncultured Rickettsiales bacterium | reverse complement strand
GGTTTTTGCCGTGCTGCGTGCATACTTCCACAAAATGCCTGGCGATATTGACACAGTTACGCAAACTGGACAATTGCGGTGAACATCCCTCTGCGAGCTGGCTAATCAAACGGGATGTCGCAGTATACTCAAGTGGAGTATCGTATACCTTATATCTTTTATAGCATACCACACCCTTGGCAAAATCCTTTATCTCCCACCCAATCTCGTGGCACAGCGCCTTCACCGAGCGCGCAAGCTCCCCCTGCTCGCGCTTTCGCGTCAATATCGGTTGATCGTTTTGAGTACCCATACTTTTTCAATTTCGTTTATTCATCAATATTGTTAATTTACATTAACTAAAACCTCAAGCGTTTTATTTCACCGCCATCCTAACCCTTTCTCAATCTGCCGCTAATAGATTCTTTACGCTTAACTGCCATGATAGGCGGGTTATTTTCCCTCTTTATATAAAGGATATCCGCCATGGGCGCAGTTGAGAAAATGGAACCGAAAAACCAGGCCGCAAGCGGCTCCGCTACCCTTTCCGTCAATGGCAAGGAGCACAGCTTCCCGATTTACGCCGGCGTCGAAGGCCCAAGCGTGATCGATATCAGCAAGCTCTATAATGAGACGGGCTATTTCACCTACGACCCCGGCTTCATGAGCACCGCCTCCTGTGAATCCAGGATCACCTTCATCGACGGCGACCAGGGCATCCTGCGCTACCGCGGCTACGACATCGATCAGCTCGCCGACGGCAGCGAT
>CAYMDD010000321.1:0-863 GCA_964389045.1 uncultured Rickettsiales bacterium | reverse complement strand
GCCGAATGCGCAGGAAAAATCCGAGTTCGTGCGCACCATGACGCTCCACACCATGATCCACGAACAGCTGCATTTCCTCTATCGCGGCTTCCCGCGCGCCTCGCACCCGATGGCGGTACTCGTGGGCGCGACCGCTTCACTCTCCGCCTTCTATCACGATTCGCTCGACATCTCCGACCCCAAAGAGCGCGAGCTCGCCGCCTTCCGCCTGATCGCGAAAATGCCGACCTTGGCGGCCATGGCGCACAAATACTCGATCGGCCAACCGTTCATCTATCCCAATAACCAGATGGGTTTTGCCGAGAATTTCCTGCACATGATGTTCGCAACGCCTTGCGAGCCGTATAAGGTCAACCCCGTGCTTGCGCGCGCCATGGAGAAAATCCTGATCCTGCATGCCGACCACGAGCAAAACGCCTCCACCTCCACTGTTCGCATGGCCGGCTCCTCGGGCGCCAATCCCTTCGCCTGCATCGGCGCAGGGATAGCTTCCCTCTGGGGCCCGCTGCATGGAGGGGCGAACGAGGCCGTCATCAACATGCTCCGCGAGATCGGCGATGTCTCCAACATCCCGGACTTCATCAAAAAAGTGAAGGATAAGAATAGCGGCGTCAAGCTCATGGGCTTCGGCCACCGCGTGTATAAGAATTACGACCCGCGCGCCAAAGTGCTCCGCGAAACCTGCCGCGAAGTGCTGGCCGAGCTCGGGCAGATCGACGAGCCGCTGCTCAAAATCGCCGTGGAGCTCGAGCGTATCGCGCTGGAGGATGAATATTTCGTCTCCCGCAAGCTCTACCCGAACGTCGATTTCTACTCCGGCATCATCTTCCGCGCCCTCGGCATCCCCACGAACATGTTCACCG
>CAYMDD010000320.1:0-2077 GCA_964389045.1 uncultured Rickettsiales bacterium | reverse complement strand
AGCCTGCGTTCCTCTTCACCCGGCGTCCCGATTACACCTTGAACGGCTTGAAAGAAAAAGGCGTGCGCGTGGCGGAAGGGTTTGAATACAATTCGCTTAACAATCCGCATTTCCTGAAGACTGAGGAGCTGCATGCGATGATCGCTGCGGCTTAGTCTCATGCGCACCATTCCCTACAGCCGCCAGCGGATCGATGAGGACGATATCGAGGCGGTCGTCCGCGTGCTGCGCTCGGACTGGCTGACGCAAGGGCCGGATATCGAGGCGTTTGAGCAGGCGGTGGCAGACTATTGCAGCGCGGCGCATGCGGTGGCGGCGGCAAGCGCCACGGCGTGCTTGCATATCGGCTGCGTGGCGCTGGGAATAAACGAACGCAGCCTGGTATGGACATCGCCCTTAAGCTTCGTGGCTTCCGCCAACTGTGCGCGCTATTGCGGCGCGGAAGTGGATTTCGTCGATATCGATATGTCGATGGCGGCGCTGGCGGCAAAGCTTGAAGACGCTAACCGCATGCCCGATCTTGTGATCCCCGTGCATTACGCCGGGCGGGCGTGCGACAGGGAAGCGCTCCTTGGCTTGAAAGCCCGGTATGGCTTTAAGGTGATGGAGGATGCGGCACATGCGCTTGGGGCGGCTTACGCGGATGGCGGGCCTATCGGCAGCAACGGGGGGGCGGATGCCGTCGTTTTCAGCTTCCACCCCGTCAAGCCGGTAACGACGGGCGAAGGGGGCGTAATAGTGACGCATGACGTGGAAATGGCGGCGCGCCTTCGGTGCTTGCGCAGCCATGGTATTACCCGCGACGCTGCGCAGCTGGAAGCAAAGGATATGCCCGCCTGGTATTATGAGCAGCAGGAGCTGGGCTATCATTACCGCATTACCGATTTGCAGGCAGCGCTCGGCGTCTCGCAGATGGCGAAGCTCGACCATTTCATCACCGCGCGCCGTGCCGCTGCCGCGCGTTATGCGGAAGGGCTTGAGGGGCTACCGCTCCGTCTGCCCCCGCCAGACGGCCATTGCGGCTGGCATCTCTACGCCGTGCAGGTGGAAGAGGACGCGGCCCTTTCGCGGGATATGCTGTTCGAGGCGCTGCGCGGACGGGGGATCGGCGTCAATGTGCATTACATCCCCATTCATCTTCAGCCGTACTACCGCGCGTTTGGCTTTGCGCCCGGCGCATTCCCGCAGGCCGAGGCGTTCTATGCGCGCTGCCTGTCGCTGCCGGTTTATCCGAGTTTAAGCGAAACGGATCAGGATATCGTCATCGCCGCCTTGCGCGAATTGCTTAAGGCTAAGGGATAGGCTCGCGCTCTTTCAGCTGCAGGTTCCGCTCCAGCACATCGAGCACTTCCCGGTATCCTGGCGGGCGACCTTCGGGCAAGTGCGGGGCGAGGCGCGCCAGGAAGGCGTAATCCTGCGGATAATCGAGCGTCCAGCGCTCCGTCGAAAGGCCGGGAACCGGGCACGGAACGTTGGCCAGCCGGAAGCGGTCGGGATGCATGTAGATATAAGGCGTCACATGCTCGCGGTCATACGGCGTATCCGCGTGCGTATCCGCCGTGTAAAGTGCATCCGCGGTGAATGCCTCGCAATCCAGCCCGTGCGGCCAACTGCGGGGGCTGGTATTGTTGGCGTAATCCGCGCCTGTCTCATGCACCGCCTTTAACACCTGACCGCACACTTCCGGGTCGAGAAGCGGGCAATCGGCGGTAAGGCGCATGAGCGTGTCCGCTTGCAGCTGCCTTGCCGCCGAAACATAGCGCCCCAGCACATCCGTGAGCGAACCGCGGATGCAAAGGATGCCCTCACGCTGGCACCATGCCGCTACCGCATCGTCGCCGGTTTCCACCGAAGTGGCGACGGCCACGCCGTCAAGGCCGGGGATGGCGCGCGCGGCGCGCACGCACCACGCCAGCACCGGCTGGCTGCCTAAGTTCATTAGCACTTTGCCCGGCAGACGGGAAGAGGACATGCGTGCCTGGATGATGGCTGCGTTGCGCATAAAGAAACTTTAGAGAAAATGAAGAGATACGTTAATATACGCTTTTTTGCTTTATCTTGATAATAAAATGCACTC
>CAYMDD010000319.1:0-2087 GCA_964389045.1 uncultured Rickettsiales bacterium | reverse complement strand
CTTAAAATATCGGCCATGAAATTGACCGCGTGCATGTGAACGAGCGTTGGTTCCCCTGGGATAACCCTGCCCTTGACCAGCGCCACATGCTCGGCATGGTCGAGATTGCTTGCGTAAACAATGACGTGAAAATCACCGCCGTACAGGCTGGTGATCCGCGTCTCGGCCACGCGCTTGACCAATTTTTCAGAACGTCTGCGGTAAGCGATCAAATCGGCGATGGTGGCGATATGCAGCCCGTGCCGCTTGGCAAACGGAATAAGGTCGGGCAGGCGCGCCATGCTGCCGTCGTCGTTCATGATCTCGCAGATGACGCCCGACGGATTTAAGCCCGCGAGGCGCGCGATGTCGACAGCTGCCTCCGTGTGCCCTGCCCGGATCAGCACGCCCCCTTCCCTGGCTACCAACGGAAAGATATGACCGGGGCTTGCGATGTCGGCGGCGCTTTTAGTCGGGTCGATCGCGACCTGGATCGTATGCGCCCGGTCGGCGGCGGAAATGCCCGTCGTCACCCCCTCGCGCGCTTCGATGGAAACCGTAAAGGCCGTCTGGTGCCGGGAATTATTCTCACGCGACATCAAATTAAGTTTAAGCGCCTCCACGCGCTGCTGCTCCAGCGACAGGCAGATCAGCCCGCGCCCGTATTTCGCCATGAAATTGATCATCTCGGGCGTGGCGAATTGCGCCGGAATGACGAGATCGCCTTCATTTTCGCGGTCTTCGTCATCCACCAGAATAAACATCCGCCCGGCACGGGCATCTTCCAGAATGGTGTTGATAGGGGCAAGGTCAGGAGAATGAGACATCAGCGCCTGCCTTCCTGCCAGCGGTTGGCGCTGCGCCAGCCGTAATTATACATGCATTCGGCAAGTGGGCGCATGCGTAGATCGTTGACTTCGCGCCGGGTATAAGGGGGCATGATTTCCTCAACTTGCTGGCGGATGCCGGTTGCATCCGCCTCCAGATAGCGCCGGATCACCCTCTCGCGCCGGAGCAGCGAATCAGGATAGGCGATGCGCGCTTCCTCAGCGCAGGCTTCCCTGTCGCTGGCGAAAAGCTCGGAACGCACCACAAGCCGGTATTGGCAGTGGCTATATTCCTTCGGCTCCATATTCCAGCCATTACCGCAAAGCTGGTTGATCGTCACCCAATTAACGCCGGGCAGATTCGTACCGCGCTTGAGAAGAGCGGCGTTCAGGCTGTTCCAATCGATGATTTCGGCAGGAATAACATCCTCGGGATAAGAAAATCCCGTTTCTTCCGCATAAACCGGGAAATACGCAAGGATAAATAATAACACATAACGTTTCATCGCTTAGTCTTTCGCCAGTTGCCGGGCAATATAGCGCGCAAGCACGTCGATTTCCAGATTGAGCGCATCGTCCGCCCGCTTTTGACCCAGTGTGGTCGCAGAAAGCGTATGCGGAATGACGTTGACGGAAAATCCTTTTGGGTTGAGATTGTTAACGGTAAGCGACACCCCGTCCAGCGTGACTGAGCCTTTTTCCGCGATATATTTTATCAATTCCATAGGCGGAACGATTTCCATGCGCCATGAATCACCGATTTGCTCGATGGCGCCGATCGTCGCAATCCCGTCGACATGGCCGGTCACGAAATGGCCGCTTAAACTATCTCCTACCTTAAGCGCGCGCTCGAGATTGATCTGCTTTCCCTCTTCCCACATGCCTGGCGCGGTCCGCGCGAGGGTTTCAGAGGAAAGAGTGACGGTGAAATAGGAGTGTGGAGTGTGGAGTTTGGAGTTTGGGACGAGTTCTACCACCGTCAGGCACACCCCCGAGCAGGCGATGGACTCGCCTAACGCCAAGCTTTCCGCCGGATAGGCGCAGCCGATGGTCAGGCGCAGATCGCCTTCCTGACTCGCGCTTACGATGGTGCCGATGTCGGTGATGATGCCGGTAAACATGTATAAACCTCGAGCCTATCCTTTCCCAAGGATTGGCGGCGCGCAAGCTGAAAATGCTTGGGAATCATGCTTAGATCCACGCCAAGCGCCTCTTCGCCCAAGGTATGAGGGGCTTGAAACCAATAGATTTCATCGACAAGGCCGGAAGTCAGAAAGCTTT
>CAYMDD010000318.1:0-2164 GCA_964389045.1 uncultured Rickettsiales bacterium | reverse complement strand
GTTTACTAGTTGCTGCCACGCGCGGAACTGTTCATACCATAAATTGGCCCAGCCTGCGCCGAGCTGCGTGGAAATTTTGCCGTCGCCGTTACCGTTGCAGGTCTGCGTGCCGCTGCCAACGGTGACGGTGCAGGTATTGGCATCGGCATGCGCCGCCCCCCAGATGGCGGTGGCGTTCTTCATGTCGCCGGGCAGCGCCAGGTAGCGGTCGCGGAAAAGATGTACCGCTTTGCGGTACGCATCGGCTTCCGCCATGACGGCGCGGACTTTCGATTGCCGTAGCACATCGCTTCCTACCATTACGCCGCCGACCAGCAGGCCGATGATGACCAGCACCACCATCAGCTCAATCAGCGAAAAGCCGTGACGAAGCGTTTTGCAGGAAATAAGCATATCCCCATCCATAACAGGCAATGCTTAAAGCCAGGTTAAGCCGATTTTTTGAGCTTTTTTTCCTCCGCCGTCAACTGGTCGCGCAGGCGTGCCGCCTCCTCGAATTCCAGATCGGCGGCGGCCTGCAGCATACGGTTCCTGAGTTCGGTCAGGTAGCCTTCAGGGTTCTTGGCCTTATTGGCTTTGACCTCGTATTTTTTCTTCTTGGTGTCCACGGTGACGTAATCCTTCTCCGCCACGCTCTCGATGATGGCGCCCACCTGCTTGCGGATGGTTACAGGCGTGATGCCGTGTTCGGCGTTGTACGCTTTCTGCTTGGCCCGCCTGCGGTCAGTTTCCTCCAGCGCCACGCGCATGGATTCGGTGATTTTGTCGGCGTAGAGAATCACCTTTCCGTCCACGTTGCGCGCCGCCCTGCCGATGGTCTGGATCAGGGAGGTGGTCGAGCGCAGGAAGCCTTCCTTGTCGGCATCCAGAATAGCCACCAGCCCGCATTCGGGAATGTCCAGCCCCTCGCGCAGGAGATTGACCCCTACTAGCACATGGAATTTGCCTAAGCGCAGATCGCGGATGATTTCGATGCGCTCCAGCGTCTCCACGTCCGAATGCAGATAGCGCACGCCGATGCCCGCCTCCTCCATGTATTCGGTCAGCTCCTCGGCCATGCGCTTGGTGAGCGTCGTCACCAGCACACGGTGCCCATGCTTGATCTGGTCATGGCATTCAGCGAGCAGATCGTCCACCTGGATGGAAACGGGGCGGATTTCGGTGGGCGGGTCGGTAAGCCCCGTCGGGCGGATCACCTGCTCGGCGACGATGCCGCCCGCTTGCTTCAATTCCCACTGCGCGGGCGTGGCCGAGACGAAAATGGTCTGCGGGCGGAAGGCGTCCCACTCCTCGAATTTAAGCGGGCGGTTATCAAGACAGGAAGGAAGCCGGAAGCCGTATTCCACCAGCGTCGATTTCCTGGCCTTGTCGCCGTTATACATCCCCCCAATCTGCGGCACCGTCACATGGCTTTCGTCGATAAACAGCAGCGCGTCCTTAGGGAGGTACTGAAACAGCGTCGGCGGCGGCTGGCCGGGCGCGGAGCCGGAGAGGTAACGCGAATAATTCTCGATGCCCTTGCACACGCCCGTCTCGATCAGCATTTCCAAGTCGAATGTGGTGCGCTGCTCCAGGCGCTCGGCTTCCAGCAGCGTGCCTCGCCCGCGGAACCATGCCAGCCGGTCTTTGAGTTCCTCCTTGATCTGCCCTATCGCTCTTTCCAGCGTCGGGCGCGGCGTCACATAATGGCTGTTGGCAAAGATCTCCACCGCCTCCATCTTGTGCAGGCGCTCGCCCGTGAGCGGATCGAAGGCCTGGATGCCCTCGATCTCATCGCCGAAGAAGTTGATGCGCCACGCCTCTTCCTCCAGATGCGAAGGGAACACATCCACATTGTCGCCGCGCACACGGAAGGTGCCGCGGTGGAAATCCATGTCGTTGCGCTTGTATTGCAGCTCGATCAGCCGCTTCATCAAATCTCGCTGCGGGGTAGCCTGCCCTGCCTTGAGCTTGATAATCATCTCCGAATACGTCTCCACCGATCCGATGCCGTAAATGCAGGAAACGGAAGCCACCACCACCACGTCCCGCCGCTCGAGCATCGAGCGCGTGGCCGAATGCCGCATGCGGTCGATCTGCTCGTTGATGGCGGAATCCTTCTCGATATACGTGTCCGTACGCGGAACATAGGCCTCCGGCTGGTAGTAATCGTAATAAGAGACGA
>CAYMDD010000317.1:0-2166 GCA_964389045.1 uncultured Rickettsiales bacterium | reverse complement strand
GCGGCAGGACTATCGGCGCAGGCGTCGTGGCGAAAATTAAGGAGTAGGTTTTCAATATACTTGTTGCGGGGGGTGGGCGTCTCTGCTAGAAGCCTTCCTCCCGCGACTGCCGCTTGAAATTGGAATGAACATGCAGAACCAGAAAATTCGCATTTGGCTTAAAGCCTTCGATCACCGCATCCTGGATCAATCCACCAGCGAGATCGTCAACACCGCCAAGCGCACCGGCGCGCAGGTGCAAGGCCCCGTGCCGCTGCCGCGCCGCATCCAGCGCTTCACCGTTAACCGTTCTCCCCATATCGACAAGAAATCGCGCGAGCAGTTCGAAATCCGCACGCATAAGCGCCTGATCGACATTCTCGACCCCACCCCGCAGACGGTGGACGCGCTGATGAAGCTGGAGCTGTCCGCGGGCGTTGACATCAAGATCAAAGCGGAGGCGGCGTAATGCGTACCGGATTGATCGCAAAAAAGATCGGCATGAGCACGGTCTATTCCGAGTTCGGCGAGGAAACCGGCGTCACGCTTCTCCAGGTGGAGAACTGTCAGGTCGTCGCTGCGCGCACCAAAGAAAAGAATGGCTACACCGCCCTGCAAATCGGCGTCGGCAGCCGCAAGCCCAAGAACGTCTCCAAGGCCATGCGCGGCCATTTCGCCAAGGCGAAAGTCGAGCCGAAGCGCGTATTGAAAGAGTTCCGCGTGGCGGAAGACGCGGTGGTGGAAGTCGGCTCCGAGCTGACCGCCTCCCATTTTGTGCCCGGTCAGTATGTGGACGTGCGCGGGATGACCATTGGTAAGGGCTTCGCCGGCGCCATGAAGCGCTGGAATTTCCGCGGCCTGGAAGCCACCCACGGCGTTTCCGTCTCGCACCGCTCGCACGGATCGACCGGCCAGCGCCAGGATCCTGGCCGCACCTTCAAGGGCAAGAAAATGGCCGGGCATTACGGCGAGGAGAAGGTGACGGTGCAGAACCTGGAAGTGTTGAGCGTCGATGAGGCCAAGGGCTTCATTACCTTGAAAGGCGCGGTGCCGGGAGCGCCGAACGGCTATTTGACGGTGACGGACGCGATCAAGAAAGGCCGCCATCCGCAGGCGCCGTACCCCGCGGGCGTCCGCGCGGAGGCGAAGCCGCAGGAACAGGCGGAGGCTGCTTCCGCGGAAGCGGCTCCGGCGCAGGAGTAAGGGATCATGAAAGCAAAAGTTCTTAAACTGGATAGCAGCGCCGCGGGCGAGATCGAGCTGTCGGACGCCGTGTTCGGCCTGCCCGCACGCCTCGACATCCTGCACCGCATGGTGCACTGGCAGCGCGCCAAGGCGCAGGCCGGCACGCACAAGACCAAGGGTATCTCCGAGATCAGCGGCTCGACCAAGAAGCCGTGGAAGCAGAAAGGCTCCGGTCGTGCGCGTCAAGGCTCCATCCGCTCGCCGCAATGGCGCGGCGGGGCGACCATTTTCGGGCCGGTGGTGCGCAGCCACGCCTACTCCTTGCCGAAGAAGGTGCGTCAGCTGGCGCTTAAGACCGCGCTTTCGGTGAAGCAGGCGGAAGGCAATCTCTTCATCCTGGAAGACGCCGCCATGCCGAACCCGAAAACGTCCGAACTCGCCAAGCGCTTCGCCAAGCTTGGCTTCGACCGCCCGCTCATCATCGGCGGCGAGGTGCTGGACGAAGGCTTCGCCAGGGCCGCGCGCAATTTGAAGCATGTGGACGTGCTCCCCTCGATGGGCGCGAATGTGTATGACATTCTCCGCCACCGCCAGCTGGTGCTGACGCGGGACGCGGTGAAGCAGTTAGAGGAGCGCCTGCAATGAAACTGGGCCGGAAGAAAAAAACCGCCGCCGCGCAGGCGCAGATTTCCCCGAAGCATTACGACGTGATTACCGCGCCGGTGGTGACGGAGAAATCGACCATGGCCAGCGAGCAGAACAAGGTGGTGTTCAAGGTGGCGGACAAGGCCACCAAGGAAGACATCAAATCCGCCGTAGAGGCGTTGTTCAACGTGCAGGTGGTAAAGGTGAATACTTTAAACCGCAAGGGCAAGAACAAGCTGTTCCGCGGGCGTCCGGGGAAGCAGGCGGATGTGAAGAAAGCAATTGTGACGCTGGCCGCCGGGCAGTCCATCGACGTAGCCGTGGGGGTGAAATAAGCATATGGCATTGAAGCAATAC
>CAYMDD010000316.1:1031-2187 GCA_964389045.1 uncultured Rickettsiales bacterium | reverse complement strand
CCAGATAGCTCTCGGCGGTTTCCTTCATTTTCCCCAGCGTAAAGGCGCTGATCTGGCTGGGGGAGTATTTCTGGCCGCGCGCCTCCACCCAGGCATCGCCGTTATCGGCTTTGGCGATTTTATAGGGCACCAGCTCCATGTCTTTCTTGGCGATGGGGTCGTCGAAGCTGCGCCCGATTAAGCGCTTTACCGCAAAGATGGTGTTCTCCGGGTTGGTGATGGCCTGGCGCTTGGCCGGGTCGCCCACCAGCCGCTCCGCCCCATCGGTGAAGGCAACGATGGAAGGCGTGGTGCGCCGCCCTTCCGAATTCTCGAGCACTTTGACATTGCCGCCTTCCATGATGGCGACGCAGGAATTGGTGGTGCCGAGATCAATGCCGATAACTTTGCTCATAATCAATGCTCCTTGGCTTTCGCTTGTACTTGTTCTTTTAAAACGAGGAAATGCAAGCGCCGTATTGCACGCTTCGTTCCTCCGGGGTTTTCGTTGAGGTGAGATATAAGCGCTCTTTGGCGCTTGGCAACCGTTTAACTTAAAAAAATACCGTCATTATGCGGGATTTACGCCGATTAGCGATTTTTTCATTTAAGCACTTCCGGGCTGCCGATGGGGCAGCTATATGCATCTCTTGCAAGTACAATTGCTTAATGCAGTATTGCACTGCCTGCGTTCACCCTATTTTATAAATTATTTTATTAAATTCGTTAATAAATTTAATCATTAATTAATTAATTAAAACTATTAAAGGTTGTAATTCAACCGCTGATTTAATTTTTAAGCTATACTATCAGGAAAACGGGGAGTTTCATATGAATCATGCAGTTACCGATCTTGTCGTGGCCGCCCGCGCGTTGCTCAGGGCCGAAGGATATTTCGTCGACGTCTTATGGCACGCCTCCGATATCGCCACGCTGTGCGAAGAACATGGCTGGCCGGTACCGGATGCGGAGGAGTGCAAGGAAATATTCTCCCGCCTCCATGCCGGTTTCGACGGCGAAGAAGGGATAAGCTGGCCGAAGCTGGAAGCGGCAACCCTCCGCTATGTTTGCGAGAAGCACGGGGCGGCAACACCGCTGGAAGCGGCGCAGCCTTGAAAAATGACGGTTTTTTTAAGCGTTTTCCTGATCGCTTTTTTTGTCTTGCCCGGCGCTTTTG
>CAYMDD010000316.1:0-1021 GCA_964389045.1 uncultured Rickettsiales bacterium | reverse complement strand
TTTGCTTTCCTTGGCTTCGCCGGAAGCGTTTTTATTGCCGCCGAAATTGAACGCGCCGAACTTGTTGGCGAATTTCTCCATCTGGCCGGTTTTGCGCAACGACACGCCTCCGACCCAGGCAGGGTGCGTTTTGGGGTCGACGTCCAGCGTCAGCGTGTCGCCTTCCTTGCCCCAGGTGGAGCGGGTCTGGTACTTGCTGCCGTCGGTCATGGTGACGGTAATGGTGTGGTAATCGGGATGGATGCCTTGTTTCATGATTTTCAATGCCTTAAAGAACAGAAGGCGCTTTTTAAAGGATTTTCTTGAACAGCGCAAGGTATTTATGGCGCGTCCGCCTTCGGAGTCGGAGCAGTTTCCTATTGCCTTCCTTTTCTTTCCCCCGTTAAAGAAACGGCATCTCGCTACGGAGAAAGGAGGCGAATATGATCGACATGGACTTGACGCCGCAGGAACTCCGCTTGATCGAGCGCCTGCGCGAGCGCAACCCCGCCGAGCATATCCCCACCCACGAAACCCACAATCTGGGCGAGCGCCTGTCCGACCGCATCACCCGCACCATCGGCTCATGGAAATTCATCGTCATCCAATCCTGCCTGCTGGTGATCTGGATTGCGGTCAACGTCACCGCCTACACGCTGCAATGGGATCCCTACCCCTTCATCCTTTTGAACCTCGCGCTTTCCTTTCAGGCGGCCTACACCGCGCCCGTCATCCTGATGAGCCAGAACCGCGAAGCACAGATCGACCGGCAGAAGCTCAACTATTATTACGAGGTGAATTTAAAATCCGAACTCGAAATCGAGCTGCTTCACCAGAAGCTCGACGACATCATGGACGCGCTCTCCATGCAAAAAATCGGCAGCCCGGCGCAGGCGGAAATGCAGTATTCGTAATGGTGGTCAGAGTTTTGAGTTTGGTTAAGTAAGCAAAAAAGTTTTGCTAGCCGACACTAAACTCTATACTCCAAACTCCATACTCCAGAAGGGGGGATAGCTCAGCGGTTAGAGCAGGGCGCTCATAA
>CAYMDD010000315.1:311-2230 GCA_964389045.1 uncultured Rickettsiales bacterium | reverse complement strand
TGCTCTCCCAGGCGCTGGAGGCGGTGACGCGGGTGTTTTATACCCGTGCCGATCTCGATTTAATCCTTTCCTCGCCCGCGCCGCCGATGCGCCTGTTTGCGCTTCGCATCGGCGCGGTGGCGGTTTCCACCGGGCTGACGGCGCTGATGATGATCGGCCCGTTCATCAATGTGATGGCCTGGCAGCACGGCGCGCACTGGCTTTCCGCCTACGGGGCAGTGGCGGCGTTCTCCGCGGCGGCGACCGCCATCGCGGTGGCGCTGGCAAGCTTTCTTTTCCGCGCCGTCGGTGCGGCGAAAGCGCGAGTCGCGGCGCAGATCCTGGCGGCGGTGATCGGCGCGTCGTTCGTCATCGGCGTGCAGTGCGTGGCGATCATTTCGTCCGGCAGCCTGTCGCGCATCGACGTGTTCCGTTCGCCGGAGCTGCTCGCGCGTGCGCCGGAGGCATCGAGCCTGTGGTGGTGGCCGGCCAAGGCGCTGATGGGGGATGGGGCGGCGTTTGCAGGCGTGACGGTTATCGGCCTGGGACTGCTGGGCTTAAGCATTACCGTGTATGCAGGCCGCTTCGGGCATTACGTACAGGCGGCTTCGGGCATGGCGCGGCGGAAGCAAAAGACGGGAACGGGAAGCCTCCTCAAAGGCGGCTCCGTCCGCCTGCTGCTAATGCGCAAGGAATGGACGCTGATCCGCCGCGATCCCTGGCTGGTGTCGCAGACGCTGATGCAGCTGTTTTACCTGCTGCCGCCGGGGCTGCTGCTGTGGCGCGATTTCGCGGAGAATGCAGGCGCGCTTTTAGTGGTGGTGCCGGTGCTGATTATGGCGGCGGGGCAGTTAAGCGGCGGCCTGGCATGGCTTGCCGTTTCCGGCGAGGATGCGCCGGAGCTGATCGCCACCGCGCCGGTTCCCGCGCATCTTATCATCCGCGCCAAATCGCAGGCGGTGCTGGAGAGCACATTGGTGATGTTCCTGCCGTTCGTGCTGGCGCTCACCCTTGCCGCACCCGTCAACGGCCTGGTGGCGCTGGGCGGCATCGTGGCCGCCGGCGTATCGGCCAGCGCGATTCAGCTGTGGTTTAAATCGCAAGGCAAGCGCAGCAATTTCCGCAAGCGGCAGACCTCTTCGCGCCTGGCCACCATCGCGGAGGCGCTTTCCTCCATCGCCTGGGCAGCTTCCGGCGCGCTGCTGGCGGCGGGCAATGGAACGATGGCGGGAATAGCCGCCGTCACGGCGCTGCTGGTGCTTCTGGGCGCCTGGTATTTAAGCCCTCGCGCGTAGCTTCGGTTGGGCGCGCGCGCCGATAAGCGCTTTGACCGCAAGGGAAATGCCTTCAGCGTTCAGCCCGTGATGTCGAAGCACCTCGTCATGCGCCCCGCTTACCGGAATGCCGTTTACGCCGAGCTTGAGCAGCTGCCTCTGTTGCGGCGCTGGCAGTTGCGCCAGCGCGGAGGCGAGCGTATCCCCTTGGCCGCCTTCCGTATAATGGTTATCGACGCTGACGACGAAGGGGATAGAGGTAAGCGCCGCTTCCAGCCATTCCCCGTCTACAGCATTGAGCCAGGGAAGGTTAATGACGGCAACGCTCAAGCCCTCCTTCTCCAGAGCTTCCGCCGCGCGGAAGCTCTCCGAGAGGGTGATCGGGCCGTAGGCGATGATGGCCGCGTCCGTGCCTTTCCGCAGCATGCAGCCCTGGCCGGGGGCGGGTTGATAGCCCTCCGGCAGCGAAAACGGAATATCCCACGGCACGGACACCAGGCGAAGATAAATGCTCTCCTCCAGCCCCATGCAAATGCGCAGCAGCGGCTCCACCTCGTCCGCGCAGCACGGCTCCGCCATTAGCAGGCCGGGCGCGCCGCGAAGGGCGGCGATGTCGCGCACCGCCTGGTGCGAATGTCCCGGGCCGCCGGGAATCAGGCCTGCCAG
>CAYMDD010000315.1:0-301 GCA_964389045.1 uncultured Rickettsiales bacterium | reverse complement strand
CGTTGTTGTAAATCTGCTCGTTCGGGCGCGCCGAGAGGAAGCAGGCGAAGGAGTGGACGACGGGTTTTAACCCCAGCCGCGCCATGCCGGAGGCTTGTGACACCATATCCTGCTCGGCAATGCCGCATTCGAAGAAACGGTCGGGGTAGCGCTCCTTGAACGGGATCAGGCCGGTATCCAGAATCAAATCCGCATCGAGCGCCACGATCGATGCATCTTCCGCCGCCAGTTTCAGCAGCGCCTCCGTATAGGCCGGGATCAGTTTCTGCGGCGCGACAACCGGGGCGGTGGTCTTCGGGCG
>CAYMDD010000314.1:0-2237 GCA_964389045.1 uncultured Rickettsiales bacterium | reverse complement strand
CTCCGGAACGGGGCCGAAAGCGGGCGGGCCGCATTATTTGCTGCGTTTCGTGCACGAACGGGTGGTGACGACCAATACCGCCGCCATCGGCGGCAACGTGGCATTGCTTCAGGAAGGCCGGTAGGCGCGGATGAACATTCGCACGCAATTATCGGCGTGCGCGGTGATCTCCGCCTCGTCCGGGGCAGGCGTGAGGCCGAGCAGCAGGCGCATGTAGGGGCCGCCCTTCAGAAGCGAGAAAAACTGCTCGCAGGCGCAGGCGCGCGCATCGTCGGGAATAACGAGCCAGCCTTGCAGGCAGGCATGGATCAGGTAATCGGTGAAGGCGTTTTTCTGCAGCACCGGCCCCGCCTCGTAAAACATCGCCGCCATTTTGGGGTGGCGCGCGCATTCGCTCATCACCACGCGGTGCATCTGCAGCGCTTCCGGGTGGCTCACCAGCTGCATGAAGCGCCGGGCGATGGCGCTTAACCCCTCCTCCAGCGGCAGGGCGCGCGCGTGCACGTATATCTCCTCGCAGCCGAACTGGGCGCATTTGGCGTGGATGATTTCCTTAAACAGCGTTTCCTTGTTCTGGAAGTGGCTGTAAATGGTGAGCTTGGACACGCCCGCCGATTCGGCGATGGCATCCATGCTGGCGCGCTCGAAGCCGTACGTCAGGAAATGCTCTCTGGCCGCGCCTAAAATCGCGGCGTGCTTGCGCTCGTCCTTCGGGCGGCCTGCGGTTTTCTTGTCGCAAGCGATGTCGGCATGCTTGGGAGATGTCATATGCATCCAATATTATCGATTCTTTAATAGATAAGCTCCCTTTCGCGCGAAACAAGCAAAACTTGAATTTGCTTGACTCCCCCGCCTTTGCCTTTAAGGATAACTGCGCATCGAAGGAAAGGGGTTTGCTGACGTCCGGTTAAAGGCTTGAAGAAGTAATGAATAGAAGTCTTTTTCCCCTTCGATTCCTTAAATCTCCTTACTCCCGCGATACTGGCGAACACCTTGATTCCCATGCCTTATAAGGCCGGGGCGAATGCCTTGGGCTTTTGACTATAACATGTGAGGAAAAGGAAATCCGCTATGGCTACCGGTATCGTTAAATGGTTCAACCCCACCAAAGGCTTCGGCTTTATCCAGCCCGACCAAGGGGGAAGCGACGTATTCGTGCACATCTCCGCCGTGGAGCGCGCCGGCCTCAATTCGCTGAACGAAGGCCAGCGCATCAGCTACGAGCTGGCGACCAATAAAGGCAAAACATCGGCAGCCAACTTAAAGCTCGCTGAGGCCGCTTAAGGCTCATCGTGCGAAGGCGGCGGGGGCGGAGGCCTCCGCAGCGTCTCGGCCAGCGCCGCGCGCTCCTGGCTTGAGAGCCGCTCGGCATTCAGCGCCCCAACGCGCTGCATCTGCTCCAGATAAGCCGCGCGGTCGAAACGCTCCGCGCTTAACATCTGCGCCGCCTTCTCGCGCTCGGCGCGGATGGGGCTGCGCAGGGCGCGGTGCTGCTCGCGCAAGTCTTTCAGCGCTTGCCCCACCGCCTCGCGCCGTTCTTCCGGCATGGCTGCCCTCCGCGATCTGCTTCAGCAGCCATGCATCGTCCGGCGCTTGCCTCAAAGACTACTCCTTCGGCTCGGCATCGGGCGGCGGAGGCCCCATGCGGTGCCTGCGCTCGACAAGCACCGCGCGTTCCTCCGGGGTCAGCTTCGGCGCAAGATCGGCAATCGTCTTGGCGCGGTCTTCGGCGAGCCTGGCGTGGAGACTTTGCGCCTTCTTGGCATTGCTCAGATACGCGTCGCGGTTGAAGTCCTTGGCGGTTAAAATGGCCTTCTGCTCCCGGCGCAGCTCTTTGAGCTTCTCAAAATCCGCCCGGTGCGCCTCGCGCCCTTTCTGCATGGCGTCTTTGACCATCGCCGCTTTCTCCGGCGGCAGCTTGGCAAGTTTTTCCTGCCAGTGGCGGTGGTGCGGCGGCGCGCCATCGGGCGCGGCATAGGTGGGCAGCCCGGCGCTTAAGGCCAGCAAAAGCGCGGTCGTGGTGGCAAAACGTTTCATTGAGCGTCTCCTTACAAAAGTTGCCGGATACTTTAATGCACCCAATGGCATCATACGCGCCGCCGTCGAAAATCCTTCGGTTATTTGCGATTTAAAGAGTAAAAGAATACCATGCACAGAGATTTCCCCTTAAAAATCGCTTCCGCCAGTTGCAACCAGACGGGCGGGGACTGGCCGAGAAACGTGAAGAACATCCTGGC
>CAYMDD010000313.1:0-2286 GCA_964389045.1 uncultured Rickettsiales bacterium | reverse complement strand
TCCCAGTTTAAGAACATCATGCACCGCAAAGGCGCGCAGGATGCAAAGCGCGCCAAGATGTTCACCAAGATCCAGCGCGAAATTACCGCCGCCTGCAAGGCAGGCGCGCCCGACCCGGCGTCGAACCCGAGGCTCAGGAGCGCCATACAGTGGGCGCGAGAGGAAAACATGCCGCGCGACAAGATCGACGCCGCCGTCAAGCGCGCGTCCGGCAATTCGGGCACCGATAATTATGAGCCGGTGCGCTACGAAGGCTACGGCCCCGGCGGCACCGCCCTGATCGTGCAGGCGCTGACCGACAACAGAAACCGCACCGCCTCCGATGTCCGCTCCGCCTTCACCAAGCACGGCGGCGCCATGGGCGAGACGGGCAGCGTGAGCTTCATGTTCGATTTCATTGGCCGTATTATCTATCCTTTAAGCATCGCCAGCGAAGAGGAGATGTTCGAAGCCGCCATCGAGGCGGGCGCGGATAATTGCGCAGCGGAAGGAGACAGCCACGTGCTCGTTTGCGCGCCGGACGCCTTCGCAGTCGTGCGCGATGCGCTGGAAAACCGCTTCGGCCCGCCCCAATCGGCCAAGCTCACCTGGGCGCCGAAGAACACGGCCAGCGTTAATGAAGAACAGGCGAAATCGCTGCTGAAGCTGCTGGATACGCTCGAAGACTCAGACGACGTGCAGGAAGTCTTCTCCAATGTTGAGTTGCCAGACGCGCTGGCCGAAGATTTAAGCGCGGCGTGACGCGCATCCTGGGCATCGACCCCGGCCTTACCCGCACCGGCTGGGGCATTATCGATTACCAGGACAACCGGCTGAATTACATTGCCTGCGGCGTCATCGCCACCAAGCCCTCGGACGCCATTGCCCGGCGCCTGTCCATGCATCACCGGGGATTGTCCGAAGTAATTGCCCGCCACCGCCCGCAGGAAGCCGCGCTTGAGGAAACCTTCGTCAATATGAACGGCGCCTCCACGCTGAAACTCGGCCAGGCGCGCGGGGCGATTCTCTTAAGCCTGTGCTTAAGCGGACTGGAAGTGGGCGAATACGCCACTAACCTGGTCAAGAAATCCATCACCGGCAACGGCCATGCCGACAAAACCCAGATCATCCGCATGGTGCAGATGCTGCTCCCCGCCTGCCGGGAAACCAGCGCCGACGCCTGCGACGCGCTGGCGGTCGCCATCTGCCACGCGCACCACCGCATGCGGGTGATGAGTGATGAGTAGTGAGTGATGAATACATTGCCATCCCCGCCTAAAGCGGGCATGACAAAAAAAGAGCTTGCATTTCCGCCACAATCCCCGACCATCACCCACACTCATCACCCATCACCCATCACCCATATGATCGGCTCCCTCACCGGCATCGTAGACGAAACCGCAGACGGCCATGCCGTGATCGACGTGCACGGCGTGGGCTATACCGTGTTCGCCTCGCAGCGCCTGCTTGCCACGCTGGAGACAGGGGAGGCGGTGAAGCTTTCCATCGAAACGCAGGTGCGCGAAGACCATATCCACCTGTTCGGCTTCCACGACAATACCGAGCGCGAATGGTTCCGCCTGCTCACCTCCGTGCAGCGCCTAGGCCCGCGCATGGCGCTTGCCATCTTAAGCGCGCTTGCGCCGGCGCAAATCCTTCATGCCATTCTCGCTAAAGACACCGCCGCCTTTTCCCGCATTTCAGGCGTCGGCGCCAAGCTGGCCGAGCGCATCGTCACCGAACTCAAGGAAAAGGCGGTGACGCTGCCTGTCGGGGACGGCGCGGTAGCCGCCTACACGCAGGAGATGCCCGCGCGCAGCAAGCGCGCAGGCGCTACGGCGGCAATGCCTGCGCGCGCGCCGACCGACGACGCCGTGTCCGCGCTGGTGAATCTGGGCTATGCGCGCGGGCAGGCCTACAGCGCCGCGCTCAAGGCCAACGCCGCCGCCGGGGCGGATGCTTCGCTCGACGAGCTGATTAAATTGAGCCTGAAAGAACTGGCATGACGGAACCGCTCACCACGCCGGCGCATTTACCCGAAGACGCCCCCGCGCAATCCCTGCGCCCGCTGTCGCTGGCCGATTTCACCGGCCAGAAGGAAACGCGCGAGAATCTGAGCGTCTTCATCGCCGCCGCCCATGCGCGCGGCGAAGCGCTCGACCATGTGCTGTTTTACGGCCCGCCCGGCTTAGGAAAAGCCACGCTGGCGCAGATCGTGGCCAAGGAGCTGGCCGTCGGCTTCAAGCCCACCTCCGGCCCCATCCTCACCAAACCGGGCGATCTGGCCGCCATCCTCACCAACCTCCA
>CAYMDD010000312.1:0-2288 GCA_964389045.1 uncultured Rickettsiales bacterium | reverse complement strand
TTTTTATATCCCGCTCTCATCCCCACCGCTTTTTCTTAGCGATGATTTTTTCTTGGCGATCTTTTCATAGTTGAAACACCCCCAATCGTCGTGTGCATAGTTCGGTTCGGCGGTGCAGCCTGTCGGTATCCAAGTCAATGCCAGCGCGACGCACCCGGCCTTAGCACCCATCCCCTTGCCCCGGCGCATCGTCCAGGCAGCCGTGGTTGCGCGGGAGCGAATAATAGGCGTCGTTATCAACGGGAGCGCGGGTGCTTCTTCGGATGTTCTGGTAGTCGATGGCATCCCACGTGTTGGAGCGGCTCCCGCCGCCGCAAGCCGTGAGCGCGCATACCACCATGACCGCGGGAAAAGGCGAGTGGCGATGGCGGGGCATGATTCTCGCCTTTCCGTTAGCGGCAGTTTGGTTTAAGGCTTCACGCCCTGCGCCTCGATCACGGGATCGTGCATGACGGGCGGCTGGCCGTTGCCGCCGTCACCGTGGCGCAGCTTGCTGTGGCGTTGGCCATAGGCAAAATAAATTACCAGACCGGCGACAAGATAGATGATGTAGAATTTCACCGTCACCGGGTTGGAAAGCAGCCCCACGATCAAATAACCGCAGGAGAGAATGCCCAGGATGGGGAACCACGGCGAGAACGGCACCTTGAAGGGGCGGTGCAGCTCCGGCTCCTTCATGCGCAGGTAGAGCACAGAAAAGCAGATGATGGAGAAGGCGCAGAGAGTGCCTAAGGACACCAGATCGCCCAAAACATCGATCGGCGTGGTGGCGGCAACCAGCCCGACGGTGCAGCCGACCAGGAGCGTATTGATCCACGGGGTGCGGTATTTATTGTGCACGGCGCTGAAGAAGGCGGGAATCAGCCGGTCGCGCGACATGGTGTAGAAAATGCGCGTCTGACCGTACATCAGCACCATCATCACGGAGGTGAGGCCTGCGATGGCGCCGATCTTGACGAAGAACGACAGCCAGCCCAGGCCGATGGCGTCCACCGCCTTGGCGATGGGGTCGGGCACGCCGAGGGTGGTGTAAGGCACAATGCCGGTCAAGACGCCTGCCACCAGCATGTAGAGCACGGTGCAGATGAAGAGCGAGGCGAGGATGCCGATGGGCACATCCCGCTGCGGATTTTTGGCTTCCTGCGCCGCCGTGGAGACGGCCTCGAAGCCGACGTAAGCGAAGAACACAATGCCTGCGCCGCGCAGGATGCCGCTCCAGCCGAACTTGCCTGACTCGCCCGTGTTTTCAGGGATAAAGGGCTGCCAGTTGGCAGGGTTGACGTAAAACAGCCCCACGCCGATGAAGAGCAGCACCACAGATACTTTAATAAAGACGATGATATTGTTGACGGTGGCCGATTCTTTCACGCCTACCACGAGCAGCACGGTCATCATCAGGATGCCGATCAGCGCAGGCAGGTTGAAGCCGCCGGTGTTTACCAACGCATGTCCCGCCTCGCTCATGCGGAAGGTCGGCTGCGAGAGCGCAGCAGGGACGGCGATATCAAAATTCTGCAGGAAACTCACTACATACCCGCTCCATCCCACCGCCACCGTACTCGCCGCCACGCCGTATTCCAGCACCAAGAGCCAGCCCATCACCCAGGCGAGGATTTCACCGAGCGAGGCATACGCATAGGAGTAGGCGGAGCCGGATACGGGCAGCATCGAGGCAAGCTCGGCGTAGCAGAGGCCTGCAAAGGCGCAGCAAAGGCCTGCGAAGACGAACGAAAGAATAATGGCAGGCCCGGCGTAGGAGGCGGCTGCCTGGCCGGTCATTACGAAAATGCCGGCGCCGATGATGCAGCCGACGCCGAGCGAGGTGAGATTCGCCGCCGATAGCGTGCGGTTCAGCTCGCCGCCTTCCGATTCCGCCTGAATAGCGGCCACGGGTTTTTTGATGAGGAAACGGGCAAAGGTCATAAATACTAATCCCTGTTTTTTGGCACGGCTCTTTATCGCGCGTGCACGTTATGGGCAAGAACCGGAAGTTTACGCTTTGATAACCGATGAGGCGCTTGTGTCAACCGAAACCGCGAAAACGGTTTACTTTAAGCCCCGCTTAACCATGCTCTAACGCTTTTTTCATTTTCTTATGGCATCTTGACGCCTTACGTCATTTTCTTCTTTTTGTTTTATCCTTATCAGGAGTGCCGAGCATGGCCGCGAGCAATCAAGCCAAGAATTCATCTTCCCAGGCCGAGCAGGCAACGCTTAAGGTCGGCGGCAAGCAGTTCGATTTCCCTGTCTATCCGGGCGTGGAAGGGCCTTCGGTGATCGACATCAGC
>CAYMDD010000311.1:0-2296 GCA_964389045.1 uncultured Rickettsiales bacterium | reverse complement strand
GCTTGGCTGTCCAGCTCCCTCGCGCCTTCGCTGAACAGGCCGGCGGCAAGCGTCGTCCGGCCTTCCTTGCCGTTCGGATCGTAGGCCGTACCGGCGTTCTTAAATAGAATCTTGACCGCCACGAGGGGAAGCGAATGCTCCTCCACCAGCCAGGCGGTGATGCCGCCTGGCGTCTTGATTTCCTGCACCTGCCCGAAGGAAGGGATGGGCAAGAAGCTCACCGCCACCGCCAGAAGAACCCCAATTTTATTCCTGCGCATGCGTCTCCTCCGGAAGTAACACGCCCGTCACGGACGATTCAGGCTGAAGCACTGTGCGCGCCGCCGCTTCCGTATCCGCTCTTGTAACGGCCTCGATCATCTCTGGCCAGCGCGCGAACACTTCCTTCTCCAGCCCCAGCATGCGGATGGTGCCCATCAAATACGCCATCGGCTGCAACCCTTCGCGCGCGTAGACCGTTTCGGCCTTGAGCAGGCGCTTGGCGCGCCGTACGCTGTCTTCCGGCACGCCGCCCGAAAGGATTGCTTCCAGCGCTCGGTCGATGGCCGCGCCCAGCCGTTCCGGGGAAACGCCGTCTGCGGGCACGGCGCTGATGCTAAACTCTGACGGCCCGCGCATGAACGGCTCGTAACCGGTGGTAATGGACGTGGCGAGCTTCTGCTCAACCACCAGCGCGCGGTAGAGAAGCCCGGTGCTCTCCGCGCCCAGCACCTGCGCCAGCACCGAAAGCGGCAGCGCTTGAGAGGTGTCGCCATGCACCAGGCTCGGCGCCAGGTAGCTCCGCGTCCACACCGGCTGCTTGACGTTGGCGTGGCGGAGCGTCACGTGGCGCGCCGCGCGGGCGGGCGGCTCTTGCCTCCACCGCCGCGGCGGCACGTCGCGCTTGGGCAGGCTGCCGTAATGCCGCTCGGCCAGAGGCCGGACTTGCGCGGCGGTAACGTCCCCGGAAATCACCAGCACGGCGTTGTTGGGGTGGTAATGGCGCCGGTGCAGCGCAAGCGCCTCTTCCGGCGTCAGCTGCGCCATCTCGTGCATCCAGCCGATGACGGGGATGTGATAGGGATGGTTCAAATAAAGCGCCGCGTTCACTTGCTCGGCAAGGAGCGCTTGCGGGCTGTTTTCCACGCGCGTGCGTCGTTCTTCCAGAATCACTTCGCGCTCTTTGAGCGCCTCCTGAGGGTCGGGGGTGAGGCCGCGTATGCGGTCGGCCTCCAGCTGCATGACCAGGGGGAGCTTTTCCTTGGCGATGTCCACGTAATACCCGGTGGAATCGTAGCCGGTAAAGGCGTTCTGCCTGCCGCCATGCGCGGCGATCAGCTGTTCGTAGCGGCCTTGCGGATAGGACTTAGTGCCTTTGAACATCAAATGCTCATGATAATGCGCAAGACCGGATGCCATCGGCGGATCGTCCGCAGCACCCACACGGAACCACAGCATATGGCTCACTGCCGGCACTCTGCGGTTGGGGATAACTACCACCTCCAGGCCGTTTTTAAGCGTAAAGCTCTCCACCGCAGGCGCAGCGGACGCGGCGGATGTAATCAACGCCGCGGCAGTGCACGCGGCTAAAGCGAATCGGCGGAACGGGCGCATTAAAAAATTTTGTCGAATATGCCGCGATTTTTTGGCTTTACCACGGGTGTCTCCCCTTCCGTCACCGGCTTGCCTTCGGCCTTCGCTTTCTCCAGCCGTTCTTTTTCCGCTTTCGGGTTCACGGTCGTCTCCTTGGATACCGGCTCGCGCAGCTTCTCCAGGTAGGTTTTGTCTTCCTGCACAGGCGTCTCAGCGCGGATTTTCTCGCGGATGCCGCTGTCGGCATTGCCTGCGCCTGCCCTTTGCAACAGCTGCGTATCGCCCGCGCTGTCGGCATCGCGCGAGCTGACGCTCATGACCGCCGTCTCCGCGCCGCCACTGCGCAAGGAAGAAGAATCCTCCGTCCCGAACACCATGCCTTGGGCCTGCTTGGAGGCGGGCACGTCGCTTCCCGTCACCTCGCTTCCCTCGGCGGGCGGACGCAGGGAGAAATCGGGCGGAACGCTCAAAGGAGGCCTGGCCACCACGCGGAACTCATCCGGCGGTTTGCGGTCCAGCCCCAGCGTTTCCTTGACGCTGCCCTGTCCGCAACCGGCCAGCGCCAGGCTAAGAAAAAGAAACGGCGCGTGCGTCACGGCGCGTTGGCGGGAGAGCGGAAGAAATTGTCCAGGCACAGTCCGATGACTCCTATGCAAATGGCGCTGTCTGCGATGTTGAACGCAGGCCAGTGATGGCCGTAGACGTGAAAATCCAAAAAATCGAA
>CAYMDD010000310.1:565-2298 GCA_964389045.1 uncultured Rickettsiales bacterium | reverse complement strand
ACCCTACATCGTGATGGAGTACGTGCGCGGGGCCAAAGGCCTGAAGCGCTACGCGGTGGAAAACGAACTCAGCACGCGGCAGAGGCTGGAGCTGTTTCTGGTGGTATGCCGCGCGGTTCAGCACGCGCACCAGCATCTGGTGATCCATCGCGATCTTAAGCCGAGCAACATTCTGGTGACGCCGGAAGGCGAGGTGAAACTCGTCGACTTCGGCATTGCGAAGCTGCTGCTGCCCAGCTTCTGGCCGCAGGATGCGCCCGAGACGCGCACGGGGATGCAGGCGATGACGCCCGAGTATGCAAGTCCGGAGCAGATCCGCGGCGTACCGATCAGCGTCGCCAGCGATGTGTACACGCTGGGGGTTGTGCTGTATGAACTGCTGAGCGGCGATGTACCGTTCCGGCGCACCGACGACCAGCACCTGCTAAGCCTGATGGAGGAGGTGCTCGAACGGGAGCCGGCGCGGCCGAGCGCGGTCACCAGCGCGAACCAGCCTCTGCGGCGGGAACTGGAAGGGGACCTCGACAACATCGTCCTGATGGCGTTGCGCAAGGAGCCGGAGAAGCGCTACCAGTCGGCCGAACAACTGGCGGCTGACATCCAGCGCTATCTGGATGGGCTTCCCGTGGTGGCGCGGGCTTCCACGCTGGCCTATCGGGCAAGTAAGTTTCTGCGGCGAAACAGCGCGCCGATGGTAGCCGCGGCGCTCATTCTGCTGACGCTGGTGGGGGGGATCATCGGCACGTCGCGCCAGGCGGGCATTGCGGAAACCGAGCGGGCGCGCGCGCAGCATGAGGCGAAGGAGGCGCGGCTGCAGCGCGAGCGGGCCGAACAACTGGCGCAGCTGGAACAGGCCAGCCGCACGCGCGCCGAAGAAAAGGCCCGCGAGGCCGAGCAGCAGGCCGCGCTGGCGAGAGAGCAGTCGAAGCTGGCCGAGAACCGCTTCAACGCGGTGCGGGAGCTGACCACGAAGGTGATCTTTTCTGTAGAAGCCGAGATCCGCCATCTGCCTGGATCCACCAAGGCTCGCAAGCTGATTGTCGAAAATACAAAACGCTACCTGGATCAGCTCTACGAGACGGCGCGCGATCACGCCGAACTGCAGTATGAGCTTGCGATGGCCTACGTTTCCCTTTCGCGTCTGCAGCGGGCGCCCAGCCAATCGAACCTCGGGGACGCCGCCGGCGCGGCGCAGAGCCTGGCGCGAGGACTGGAATTGGCGCGCCGTTCGCTTGCCTTAGACCCTCGCCTGTCAAAAAACCGCAACCTCATCTCGGCGGCGCTGGCGTACCAGGGCGATTTGCTGGTGCTGGAGGGCAAAGTGCACGAGGCGATTCCCTACTTCGAACAGTCGCTCGAGATGGCGAGATCCGTTCGCTTCGGGGAAGGCGCGGCGGCGAGGCTCGCCTTGACTCCAATCAACAAGCTTGCCGAAGCCTATGAGGTGATCGGGAAGCGGGACGAAGCGCTTGCGCTGCTACAGCAGGCGGCGGCTATCACGGAAGACAACCTGCGCCGGTTCGGGACGGACGTTCAGATGGTTCGCGACCGCTATGTCAGCCTCAGTCGACTGTCCCATCAGTATCTGGCTGCGAACGATCCGGCCGCGGCGCGCGCCTTGATCGAGCAGATTCCGCCGCTGATCGAACAAATGGAGAAGTCCAGCGGCGGGGCAGCTCTGCTTCGTGATCGTATGATTCACGAGACTTTCCTTGCCCGGATCGCGGAACGGG
>CAYMDD010000310.1:0-555 GCA_964389045.1 uncultured Rickettsiales bacterium | reverse complement strand
GAACAATTATCTGGCGATCCACGATGCGGTTTTCAGCCTGATCCATTTGGGGGAAACGCTGCCGCGCGTCAATCAGCCAGCCGAGGCGATTCCCTACCTGCGCCGCGCGGTGACCTTGTCCGATACGCTGGTGCCGATCGATGCGAAGTCCGTCCAGACGTTTCAGGCGCGTATGGAATCCCGCAAGGAACTGGCGTTTGTACTGGATGAAGCCAAGCTCGAGGAGGCCGGCACCGTGTACCGCGACATGATGGATCTCATCGATCGGGATATGCCGTCGGGCCAGGGGGCGTTTGTGGAGAAGACCGCGGCCGGACTTGCCGAAGCGGGGGACTACTTCCGTGAGCGGCGCGATGGGAAGACAGCCCACCAAGCGTACACGAAAGCCGCCGAACTGTATCGCCAGTTGAAGAGCGACAAAGACGTACAGGAACTCACGGCGCTGGCGCAGAGCACGGCCGGGTCACCCTAGGCGCACGCCGCCCCTTTTCAAAGCCCGGAAAACGGGAGAGAATCGTCGCATGCGCTGGCGTATTCTGCTTCTTGGCCTGAGCC
>CAYMDD010000309.1:0-2312 GCA_964389045.1 uncultured Rickettsiales bacterium | reverse complement strand
AGATTAGTGTCTTTATTGATAGCGTCGGCGATTTGTTGTGCCTGGATATTATTCGTAAATCCTTCTTTCAACCGGTAATCATGCGTGCCGTCTTTATGTACGACCTCCGCTTTGAGCGCGTTGCCGAAACGCCGCATTTGCCTATCGTAAGCCTGGGCCTGAGTTGCTTCTTTGTCCCGTATGGCGCTGATTGACGATGCAAGCTGGTCTGCGCGGGAAGCCTGGATTTCATCCGCCTTATCGACGCGTACGTAATACTTGCCGTCCGACGTATTGTGGACAACTTCCGAAATGCTGTCGCGTGATGTTCTCACGCGGGGATTTGCTTGTTCGATTGCGCTTTCGGCGGCTTTTGCGCCTGCTTCACTGGCAAAACCTTCTTTTATGTATTGCTTGCCGTCATCGAATGTTTCGATGGCAAGCGCGGACACTACCTTGTTCGTATTGTCCTTTTGGGCATTCGCTTTGCTGTTTTGCTGGTCAATGACGGCACCGGCCCCGGCGACATCGTTACGGGTGACGTTGCCGATGTCATCAATACGGAGTTTAAACGTTCCTGGCGTGTCTCCGTCAATGATGGTGACTGTATTGCTTCCCGTCCAGCCGCGGCTGTCTTCGAGCGCTTTTTCTACTGCCCGCGCATCGTCTTTGCTGCGAAATTCCTTCTCAACAACAAGTTTACCGTCGGCTGTTGCGGTTACTTCCGCTTTCAGCATATCTCTTAAATAGTCGGCGTTCTTGTCACGCTGTTTTGAAGCATTGTGTCCTTGCTCCGCTGCTTTTACAAAGGCATCGATTTGCTTTTCACGTTGCCCTTCGGGTATTTTGGCAAGCCGTTCCGCATCGATTTCAATCTGCCATTGACCGTCAACCGCTTGTATAACGCTGGCAAGAGGCGGTCTGACGGTAGTTCCTCTGCTTAGAGCATTGGCAGCACGGATCGCTTCATTCTTATTATCGAATAATTGAGTAGCGACCAACTTATCGTCATCGTCGCGGCGCTCGGCATTGCCTTTAAGCTTGGCTTCAAGTGAAGCAAATGTTTTTTCTAATTCTTGCGCAGCGGCATTAGCGCGCCGATCCATCTCGCTGCGCCCTTCCACAATCGCTTTTTTGCCTGCTTCGTACTCAGCGATAGTGAATGCATCAGGGTCGATGATTTCAAGCGTGCCTTTGGTTGAGTTTCCCTCGATAGGCCGGAAAGCGATATCTTCGCGGCCAAAAGCTTCGATGATCTTAGAAGCAACATTGCCGTCGAACACTTCCGGCACGCCACTCCGCGCAATAAAGGCTTTGCCGTCTTTTTCAACAATCGTGTCTTCGCCTACGTTATGCTGGAATATGCCAAGGTTAGCCATTGCTCAAATCCTTACATGCTCGATAAAAATTTACCTATAACACACCATACCACTGGGCTTGGCGTCAGGGAAAGAAGCGTTTTGTGAATAATTTATGACGTATCGCAGCGATTTTATGACGCGATTGACATATTACAGGTAAGGATCCTCTTTCACCAGGTAATTCAACACGTAATCCCGTATCCCGTCCTCGATGCTGGTGAATGGCTCGGTGTAGCCGGCGGAGCGGAGGCGCGCCATGGCGGCTTCGGTGAAGTATTGGTAGTGATGGATGAGGGTGTCGGGCATGTCGATGTAGTGGATGTTGGCGGTTCTGCCCAGGGCGGCGAAGATGGCCTTAGCCATGTCGTTGAATGCCCTGGCCTGGCCGGTGCCGAGGTTAAACATGCCGGAGACGTGGGGGTTGTCGAGCAGCCACAGCATGACGCGCACGCAGTCTTTCACATAGATCATGTCGCGCATCTGGCCGCCGTCGGTGTATTTGGGGTTGTAGGAGCGGAAGAGCTTGACGTGGCCGCCCAGGATGGCATGCGGGGCGATCTGCGAGATGACGCTTTTCTGCTCGCCCTTGTGGTATTCGTTGGGGCCGTAGGCGTTGAAGACCTTAAGGGCTGCCCATTGCGGCGCGCGGATATCGCTGCGGGTAAGGCAGGTGGCTACGTGGCAGTCGAACAGGTGCTTGCTCCAGCCGTAGCCGGAGAGGGGCTTCAGGTTCTTCAAATACTCTAAGGAAATGTCATCCTCGAAGCCGTTTTCTCCGCTGCCGTAAGTGGCCGCCGAGGAGGTGTAGACGATGCGCACCTCGTGCCGGTTGCACCAGCGCCACAGCATCAGCGACAGGCTTAGATTGCTCTTCAGGATGAAATCGATATCGCGCTCGGTGGTGGAGGAGGCGGCGCCCAGATGGAAGACCATTTCCAGGCTGGTTTTATGGTCTTCCAGCCAGTCCTCCAG
>CAYMDD010000308.1:1343-2328 GCA_964389045.1 uncultured Rickettsiales bacterium | reverse complement strand
GTACATAGACCGGCAATGGAAAAGCCCGTAGCGTAAAGCAGCCTGCGGGGGCTGAATGTTTTCTGCGCGCCGTCGCGTGAGAAAAGTTCCGGCATGGTAGTTACCCCAGTTTCAGTTTCATAAAGAGGATAGTCAGCGAAAGCATCAGCGTAATGCCGTTGGCGGCGATTACCGACGGGCTTTCGATCATCAGCCCATACACGAACCAACAGAAGATGCCGGAGCTAATCAACACATACATCGCCAGCGAAATCGCCCGCGTATCGCGCGTGATGAGCACTTTTACGGCCTGCGGCACATAAGCCGCCGTCGTGAGAATGGCCGCCAGGCCGCCGATCCATTCGGGGTTGATTTCGCTCATAAACAAATAGAAACAAAGCCTTAAGTGAAAAAATCGCCGATTGACCGAGATGTGCCTTTCTTTTAGCTTACAATGCCTTCAAAAGACCAATAAATAACGACCGTTATGCCTCGCGCGCTGCTTCCTCCCGGATGTTACGATCAACTGCCGCCTTTCGCCGCCGCGCAAGGCGAAGCGGAAAGCAGCCTCCTGGGCTATTTCGCCTCCTTCGGGTACGTGCAGGTGGCGCCTCCCCTGCTCGAATACACCGACAGCCTGCTCGAAGGCAGGGGCGAGGAATTCAGCCCGCAGATTTTCCGCACACTCGATACGGAAGCGCAGAAAGTCATGGGCTTCCGCCCCGATCAGACATTGCAGGTGGCGCGCATCGCCTCCCACCGCCTGAAGGCCGAACCCAGGCCGCTCCGCCTGTGCTACAGCGGGCCGATCCTACGCGCCGAAGGCGACCATGCCTTGACCGGCAAGCGCCAGTTCACCCAGGGCGGCATCGAGCTGATCGGCGACGCCGGCGCAAGCGCGAATGCCGAAGTCATCCGCGTGGCGGCGGGCGCGCTGCTGGATCTGCATATTGAGCGCATCACCATCGATTTAAGCATGCCGGGATTGGCATCGATCCTGATGCAA
>CAYMDD010000308.1:0-1333 GCA_964389045.1 uncultured Rickettsiales bacterium | reverse complement strand
CCGATGCGCGAAGCGGCGATGTCCGCGGTCGCGCATAAGGATATCGCCAGCCTCCGCTCAAGCAACCTCCGCTGTGCGGAAACGCTTATTCGCCTGATGGAAGCTTCCGGCGAGGCGGAACAAGCGCTTAAACGCCTGCTATCCGTCACCCTTCCGCCGGAGGTGCGGGCGCGCATGGAGCGGATGAAAACGCTGACGGCGCTCTTGAAGCCGCTAAAGCATCAAGGCGTCGCCATCACCCTTGACCCGCTGGAGAGCCGCGGCTTCGGCTATCACAGCGAGGTCAGCTTCTCCTTTTTCGCGCATGGCAGCGCGCAGGAGCTGGGCAGGGGCGGCGATTACCGGATCGGCGAGGAGGCGGAAGGCGAACCCGCCACCGGCTTCACCCTCTACCTCGATTCGCTTTTAGACCTGCTGCCGCAGAGAAGCCCTAAGCCCCGCGTCTACATCGCGGAGGATTGGGATGCGCCGGAGGCCAGGCGGCTGCGCGCCGAAGGATACATCACGTTGCATGCCCTTACGCCCGGTGATGCGGAGCGGGAAGCGGCGCGCTTAAACTGCACGCATGTATGGACGGATGGAAAACTTCAAAACGTAAACGGATAAGGGAATCTCGATGACGAACGTAGCGGTGATCGGCTCGCAATGGGGCGACGAAGGCAAGGGCAAGGTGGTCGATTGGCTGTCCGAGCGCGCGCAGGTGGTGGTGCGCTTCCAGGGCGGCCACAACGCCGGGCACACGCTGGTCATCGACGGCGTCACCTACAAGCTCTCCCTCCTCCCCTCCGGCGTGGTGCGAAAAGACAAACTCAGTATCATCGGCAACGGCGTGGTGGTGGATCCGTTCGCGTTCCTGGAAGAAGTGGATACGGTGAGCAAGCTCGGCGTCTCCGTCACGCCCGATAATCTGCGCATCGCCGAAAATGCGCCGCTGATCCTACCCGTTCACCGGAAGGTCGATCATGCGGTGGAGGCCTTGCGCGGCTCCGGCAAGATTGGCACCACCGGCAGGGGCATCGGCCCGGCTTACGAGGACAAGGTCGCCCGCCGCGCCATCCGCGTGTGCGACCTGGCCGACCCGGAAACGCTCAAAGCAAAAGTGGAAACCCTGCTTATCTACCACAATGCGCTGCTCGCCGCGGCAGGCCAGCAAACGATGCGGGCGGATGAAATCCTCGAGCCGCTCATGGCCATCGCCCCACGCATCCTGCCTTTCTCCACGCCCGTCTGGATGTTACTCGATGAGCTGCGCAAAAAAGGCTCGCGCATCCTCTTCGAAGGCGCGCAAGGGATCATGCTCGATGTTGACCACGGCACCTACCCCTTCGTCACC
>CAYMDD010000307.1:0-2339 GCA_964389045.1 uncultured Rickettsiales bacterium | reverse complement strand
TCCCGCCGCCTTCCTCGCCATTTTGTTCGGCACCGCCGCGCTGACAGGCGCATGCAGCGAGATAAACCCCTGGGTGAGCCGCTCCGATTCCAGCCGCGGCGGCGTGCCCGACGGCCCGCGGCGCCTGCCCATGCTCAACCCGACCTTAACGGAAGCGCCGCCGCCGGCGCCCATCCCGGTGCGCAGGCTGACCCCCGGCCAAGGCCAGGCTCAACCCCAAGGCCAGGCCGAACCGCCGCCGAGCGCCAGTATTTTCAGCGGCGAGCGGCCTTACGACAAATACGACGCCAAGGGCAACGAAGCGCCTCCCGCCGAGCGCCAAGCGCCGCTGCCGAAGCCCATGACGGAGCCGCCCCCGCCCCCCGCCCATCAGGGGAGCGACACGCGCAGCTTCGGCGAACGCTGGTTCGGCTGGATGACGAGGGATTCCGCGCCGGATGCAGAAACGTCGGAAGGGCAGATACCGGAGGAAACCCGGCGCGCCATCGCCCGCGCGGACGCCGAGCCGAGGAAGCCCATCCCCGGCAATCCCGGCGTTTCCCTGGAGACGCAAGCCACCAGCCCGCTGCCCGACATGCAGGTGAGCGAAACGCTTGAGCAACGGCAACAGCCGCAGGAAGCGGCGCAAGCGCCCACCGCCTACCCTACGCTGGCCGATGTGCCGGAGGCGCCCGAGCGCTTCGCGGAAGTCAAGCAATCCGCCGCCGCACAGCAACAGGAGTTGACCGAAAGCCACAGCGAGGCGGAGAAAATGCGCGCCACGCTCAACGCCGAGCCGCAGGAATGGCCGCAGGAGACGGCAGCGGAGCCGCTGGATGCCGCAGCACTGGCGAATGTCCCGCCGGCTACTCCTTCCGCCGCCGCGGACGCCGAGCCGGTGCCGCTGGCGCAAGCCTCCGCGCAGGATGAATTGCTGGCAGCCGCACAGCCCGCGCCCGCGCAGGCCGCGCCTGTGGAAGCCGCGCCTATGCAGGCCGCAGCCGCACCGGAGGAAATGCTTCCTTCAGAGGATTTCCAGGCGGAGGTGGCAAAATACCGCGCCGCCGCGGAAGCGGAAAAAGCCGATGCCGCAAGCATTGTGCCGCAGGCGCAGGCACAGGAGCAGCAGCAGGCCGAAGCCGCTCCCCCTGCAGCCTCACCGGCACAGCTTGACGCTGCGCCTATGCAGGCCGCACCCGTGCAGGCCGCGCCCGCCATGCAGGCGGAGGCTCCGGCTGCACCGCTGCCGCCGGTGGAGAACGAAATTGCCGGTGCGCCTCCCATGCCCGAACAGCCGGTTCAAACGGTAAGCGAAGCGCAAGTCATGGAAGCAGAAGCCGCGCCCGTGCAGGCGTCCGGCGCGCCCACCGCCGAAGGCATGCCGCTGGTCCGCGTCGCCACCACGCGCGAAATACCGGAATCGCGCTATGCCCGCCGCGCCGCCTCCTTCCACACCCTCCCCTCCGCGCGCCACGGCACGCACTAACCATTGAGATAAACGTCAAGGCCAACCATGACGGACGAATTCTACCGCATCCGCCGGCTGCCTCCTTACGTGTTCGCGGAGGTGAACAAGCTGAAGGCGAGCGCCCGCGCGGAAGGCAAGGACATCATCGATTTCGGCATGGGCAACCCGGACTCCGCCCCGCCCGCGCATGTGGTAGATAAAATCCGCGAAACCTTGAAAGACCCCAAGGCGCACCGCTATTCGCTCTCGCGCGGCATTTCAGGGCTTCGCAAGGCGCAAGCCGGATATTATAAGCGCCGCTTCGGCGTGGAGCTTTGCCCTGAAACCGAGATGGTCGTCACCATCGGCTCGAAGGAAGGGCTGGCCAATCTGGCGCAAGCCATCAGCGCGCCGGGGGATGTGTTCGTGGTGCCCGACCCCAGCTATCCCATCCATACCTGGGGCTTCGTGATTCCCGGGGCGGAGGTGCGCGCCATCCCCAACCATCCGCACGATCCGGCCTTTTTCGAGAATCTGAAAGCAGCGCTGGAGCAGCGCCCGAAGCCGGTGGCGCTGATTGTGAATTACCCGTGCAACCCCACGGCGGAAGTCGTCGGGCTGGAGTTTTACGAGCAAGTGGTGGATCTCTGCCGCCATCACGGCGTATGGGTGATTTCCGACCTGGCTTACTGCGAGATTTATTTTGCGGGAAACCCGCCGCCTTCGATTCTCCAGGTGAAGGGCGCGAAAGATATCGCGGTGGAGTTCACCTCCGTTTCTAAAACCTATTCGATGGCGGGCTGGCGCATCGGCTTCGCGGCGGGCAACCCAACCCTGATTTCGGCGCTGACCAAGCTTAAATCCTACCTCGACTACGGCACGTTCCTCCCTGTCCAGGTGGCCGCCGCTGCGG
>CAYMDD010000306.1:0-2342 GCA_964389045.1 uncultured Rickettsiales bacterium | reverse complement strand
TTAAAAGTTATGCACAAAAACAGCAGCAGCAGGCGAAGCATGGGCGGATTCCTCAAAGCGGATGGCGGTGCAAATAATCGCGCAGCAGGGCGAACGCCGCGGCGCGGTGGCTGATGGCGTCCTTCGCGGCAGGCTCCATTTCCCCAAAGGTGAGCGTATACCCTTGGGGCGTGAAAATCGGATCATACCCAAAGCCGTTTTTCCCGCGCGGCGGAAAGCCCACCTGCCCATGCGCCTGTCCTTCGAAAGTTTCCGCATCCCCTCCCGGCCACGCCAGGCACAGCATGCAGACGAAGTAGGCGGGTACGGCCTGGCGGCTGATGTCAACGCCCTTGGCGGCCAGTTCTTTTTCGATCCGCGCGAATGCCGCGGCGAAATCCTTTTTCTCCCCCGCCCAGCGCGCGGAGTAAATGCCCGGCTGCCCGTCCAGCGCAGGTATCACCAGGCCGGAATCGTCCGAAAGGGCGGGCAGGCCGGTGGCTTTCGCGGAGGCATGCGCCTTGAGGTAAGCGTTCTCGGCAAAGCTTGCGCCGGTCTCCTCCGGCTCCGGCAGCCCCAACTCCGCGGCGGAGTTGAGCCGGATCGGGAAGGGTGACAATAGCGCTGCGATTTCCTTAAGCTTTCCCGGATTATGGCTGGCAATGACAAGGCGCGGCGTGCTAGACATCCCTCCTTTATAATCGTGCTTCGGGTAAAAACCTAGTGCCAATTGCCTTGAATTCCCTCTCCGCCGTCGCCAAGGATTATTCCGGCCTGATCCTCGATTTATGGGGCGTCATCCATGACGGCACGGATATCTACCCCGGCGTGTCCGATACGCTGAAAGCGCTCAAGCAAGAGGGTAAGCGCGTGGTATTCCTCTCCAACGCCCCGCGCCGGGCGCGCAAGGTCATCGCCGTGCTGGACGCGCTGGACATCAAGCCGGAATGGTACGAGGCGGTGCTCTCCTCCGGCGAGGTGGCCTACCGTAACTTACGGGAAGGTAAGATGGAGTTGGGTACGCGGTACCGCTTCATCGGCCCAGAGCGCGATGCCGACGTGCTGGACGGGCTGGGTTATACGCGCGTAGAAAATGCAAAAGACGCCGATTTCGCCCTCAATGTCGGTTTCGGCAGCGATGACCGCTCGCTGGAAGATACCGCCCCTGTGTTAGGGGAATGCCTCGCCGCCAGGCTGCCGATGCTGTGCCTGAACCCCGACAGGGAAGTGGTGAAGATCACCGGCGAGCGTTTCCCTTGCGCCGGCGTCATCGCCGATGCCTATGAAGCAATGGGGGGGTATGTGCACTGGTTCGGCAAACCCTACCAGGAGGTATATCAGGCATGTATGGAAATGCTGACCCCGCTGGGGAAAGAAGATGTGCTGGCAGTGGGGGACGGACTGCATACCGACATTCTGGGTGCGAACAATGCGGGCATCAAATCCGTATTGGTGACGGGGGGTATCCTGCAAGGTGAATGGACGCATGAAGAAGGCGAGCCGGAGCCGGATTACATCCTGGATGCGTTTCATTGGTAGCGGTGAACATCGTCATCCCCGCCTGCGCCAGGATGATGAAAATGCTAAGACGCGCCGATCTGTGCGCCAGTTTCTGTAGCCTGATGCACCTTGATCTTACTGCCCCACGGTACTTGCGCCGCCAGCTGTTGTAATTTGTCCGTGCCGTACGGCTGCCGCGAGGGCACTTTGCTTTTCCATTCGGCTTCGTGTGCTCCGTCCGTGCCCATCGCCGTCACGTTCGGCACGACATGCCGGGGTTCCACCGGTTGATTTACCTGGGAGGGGGTACTGATATTTCCGCATAGCCATGGGTTGTTCTGTAACTCCGCCATGCGGCTGCGCAGCTTCTGCTCCACTGCCTCGCGCTTCTCCGCGAAGGCGGAAGGATGCTCCAGGAAATTCACCATGTGCTGCAACACCGGCTCCTGCAACTCCTTGGGCTGTTTCAGGATGGATTCGGCGGCGAGCGATAGCACGCTGTCCTTGACGCTGTCGTCGCTCACCACACCTTCGCCGTGGCCTTTGGAGGAAATGACGGTCAGAATCTCGCCCGCCAGCGTAAAGCCGATGAAGCCCGCGCGGAACGGCACGGAGGCGAGCCGCTTGGTGTCGTTCCGCCGCTTGGCGTCTTTCATGGCGATTAGCGTGCTCCATGCATGCATGGCGGTGCTGCCCATGAAGCCGAAGCCCGCCGTGCGCATCGGCTTTTCTTCCACCCATGCCTTGATGGCATTTAAACCTCTGGCCGTCGCCTCATCGTCGTCGTGCTTCTTTTCTTTCACCAACGCGGCGATGGCGGAGGAAATCATGGTGCAGGTGCCCAGGCCCACGTCCTTCCACCC
>CAYMDD010000305.1:1928-2356 GCA_964389045.1 uncultured Rickettsiales bacterium | reverse complement strand
GATCCGCGCTTCTGCCTCACCTTTCCCTGCTGGCTGCCGCTCTTGGAAGTGCCGGTGGCGGTGGTCGTTTACCGCGACCCGCGCGAAACAGCCAAGTCGCTGGAGACACGGAACGGGTTTCCCCCTCCTTTCGGCCTGGCGCTTTGGGAGTTCTACGCCGTGCATCTGCTCAACGCCTCGCGCGCCATTCCTCGCATATGGGTGCGGCATGCGGAGTTGCTGGGCGATCCGGTGCGTGCGGTGGCGCGGCTGCATACGAGCTTGAAAGCGCTCGACGTGCAAGGGCTGCGGCTGCCGTCGCTGCGGGAGATTACCGCGTTTATCGATCCTGCGCTTTACCGCTCGAAGACGGTGGAAGGGGTGACACTCACGCAAGCGCAGCAAACGCTTGCGGAGATTTTCTTAACCCAGGCGCAGCCACCTTACCC
>CAYMDD010000305.1:931-1918 GCA_964389045.1 uncultured Rickettsiales bacterium | reverse complement strand
GCGAGGCGAAAGCGCTGCTGGCCGAAGACGGTTCTGCTAACGGCGCGCAGCAGATTTAAACGCCGCAATCGCCCGCGCCCGCGCCTCGCCATGCTCGACAACGGGCTGAGGATATCCTTTCAAGCTCTTCTCGTTCCACGGGGTATGAATGTTCTTGGCGCTTACATTCCTCAGCTCCGGTACGAAGGCGCGGACATATTCACCCCTGGGGTCGAATTTCTTTCCCTGCAGCACCGGGTTGAACACGCGGAAATACGGCTGCGCGTCCGTGCCTGTGGAGGCCGCCCATTGCCAGCCGCCGACGTTGGAGGCCATCTCGTAATCCATCAGGTATTGCGCGAAATGTTCCTCGCCCAACCGCCAGTCCATGAGCAGGTGCTTGGTGAGAAAACTCGCGGTAATCATCCGCGCGCGGTTGTGCATCCATCCTTTCTCGAGCAGTTCGCGCATGCCCGCATCGACGATTGCGTACCCGGTTTCCCCGCGGCAATAGGCGGCGAACAGCTTGTCATCGCGCTCCCAGGGGATGCGCCCGCGGTATCTTGCGTTCCAATCCTCTCTTGCCGATCCCGGCGCGTGATAGAGCGCCATCATGTAAAACTCGCGCCAGATTAATTCATTCAACCAGACGGGCGATGCCCGCTCAGTCTGCGCAGCCTCCAAGCATTCCCGTATGGAGATCAGCCCGAAGCGGATATAGGGCGAAAGCCTGCTGGTGCCGCCCTCCGCCGGGTAATCCCGCGCGCGGGCATAATCGGCGATGCCGTGCTCGGCGAAAGCGCGCAACCGTTTCTTGCCGTCTTCCGCCTTCCAATAGGCAGACGGCGCATACTCCCTGCCAATGGCGGCGAGCACTTGCGCGGGCGCGCTGACATCGTGCAGCTCCAGCCCGTGCTCGGCGCAGCGCTTCCGCACGGCGCGGAAATCCGCATACCGGCCTTTGGCATCGCTGGAATACCCCCGGCAGGCAGTGGGCTGGAGCTGCGC
>CAYMDD010000305.1:0-921 GCA_964389045.1 uncultured Rickettsiales bacterium | reverse complement strand
CGCCATACCTTGGCGTACGGCGTGAACACTTTGAACGCCGTGCCCTTGCCGCTGAAGATGGCGTCCGGCGCATGGATCGCATGGTCTTGCACGAAATGCGCCCGGCAAGCGCCGCCGAGCGCTTTGGTTACGGCTGCATCTCTTGCGCGCGGTTCCGGCTCGTAGTCCTCGGCGGCGAACAGGGCGGCGGCGTTTAAGCAGCGCGCCAGGCGGGGAATCAGGGTTTCCGCATCGCCGTGCAGCGCCATCAGCCGCGCGCCGTGCGCGCGAAGCTCCGCGTCTATCAGCGCTAGCGCGTCGGCGATGAAGCTTAAGCGCCGGTCGTCTTTCCGGGGGAAGCGCTTGAGCACGCGCGTGTCGAAAATAAACACCGGCTGGATGAAGCCTTCGCGCTTCAGCGCATGGAAAAGCGCCGCGTGGTCGTGCAGGCGAAGGTCGCGGCGCAGCCACACCAGGGACAGGCTTGCATCTGCGGGTTTGCGTGTAGGCATGGCATCGACTATATAGGTGAGCCTTCGATCATTGTCACCAACGCGCTATGGACACCTCCGGTCATCTCTCGGTTGAGCACGCGCTGACGCGTATCGCGTACGCGCTGGAGCGCTTAAATCCTCCCCCGCCCCCGCCGGTTTCGTGGGGGCAGGCGGATGCCTTCGTCTGGCAAGCGGCGGCAGGCACCCTGCACCAAATCAAGCGCACCTCCGCCCTCCCCCTTGCCCTGCTGCTCGGCATCGACCATGCCAAGCAGGCGCTTCTTGCCAACACCGAGCGCTTCGCCGCAGGCCACAGCGCCAACAACGCGCTGCTGTGGGGCGCGCGCGGCATGGGCAAGAGCGCGCTGGTCAAGGCCGTTCACCGCGCGGTGAACGAAACGCGCGGAAGCAGCCTGGCGCTGGCGGAAATCCACCGCGAGGACATCGC
>CAYMDD010000304.1:0-2387 GCA_964389045.1 uncultured Rickettsiales bacterium | reverse complement strand
CCGCTTACCCGCGGCTTTGGAGGCCGGATGAACTCGAGCTGGTGCGGGCGGTGGCGGCGCGCTGCTGGGAATCGATCGACCGCACCCGCGTTGCGCGCTCGCTGCGCCAAAGCGAGGAGCGATTCCGCGAAATGGCGGACTCCATCAACCAGATGATCTGGGTGACGAAACCGGACGGCTATCACGAATATTATAACAAGCGCTGGTATGAATATACCGGCGTGCCGTTCGGCTCCACGGACGGCGAAAGCTGGAACGGCATGTTCCACCCCGAAGACCAGGAGCGCGCCTGGGCGCGCTGGCGGCACAGCTTAAAGACGGGCGAGCCGTACGAGATCGAGTATCGCCTGCGCCGCGCCGACGGCGCCTACCGCTGGGCGCTGGGGCGTGCGGAATGCGTGCGGAATGCACGCGGCGAAATCGTCAAATGGTACGGCACGTGTACGGATATTCAGGAACTTGTGGACATTCGCCAGAAAGCGGAGGCGGCCAGCATCGCCAAATCGGAATTCCTCGCCAACATGAGCCACGAAATCCGCACGCCCATGAACGCCATCATGGGACTCGCCAATATTCTTTCGATGAGCCAGCCGCTCAATCCGAAACAGAAAGAATATATTCAAACCCTGCGCTTAAGCGCCGATTCTCTTCTGGAGTTGATTAATGACCTGCTCGATATCGCCAAGATCGAGGCGGGCAGCGTCGAGCTGGAGCGCACACCGTTCAGCATTTCGCAGCTGGTGGACGAAGTGGTGAATATGATGGCAGTCAAAGCCGAGGAAAAAGGGCTGACGTTCGACTGGGTCAGCGAATGCCAATGCATCCATACCCGCAGCTTTATCGGCGATCCGACGCGGCTGCGGCAAATCCTGCTCAACTTGTCCGGCAATGCCATTAAATTCACCGAAGAAGGAAGCGTCGCCATCATTATCCGCTGTCGGATGGTAGACGACACCCACGAGGAAGTTCTGCTCTCAGTGCAAGATACGGGCATCGGCATTCCGCCGGAAAAGCTTGAGACGATCTTTCACAAATTCGTGCAGGCCGATTCCTCGATCAACCGCAAGTACGGCGGCACGGGTCTGGGCCTGGCCATCACCAAGACGCTCACCGAGATCATGGGCGGCAGCATTGCCGTGGAAAGCGAACCCGGCAAAGGCTCGACGTTTACCGTGCGGCTATCGCTGCCTATCGCCAGGAACGACAAAACCGAAAACGAACCGGCGGTCTTTTTAACCTCCAAATCGGATGTTTTCGTGCGTTCCTCTGCCCAGCCCCTCATTCTACTGGTGGAGGACTATGCGCCGAACGTGATGGTGGCGGGCACGTTCCTGGAGCAGTTCGGCTATGCTTACGAGGTGGCGATCAACGGTGCGGAAGCCGTGGAGAAAACCAGGAGCAAGGCTTACGCCGCCGTGCTGATGGACGTGCAGATGCACGGCATGAACGGGTTTGAGGCCACCCGCCTCATCCGTGAGGAGGAGAAGGAACGAAACGCTCCGCGCCTGCCCATTATCGGCATGACGGCGCATGCCCTGGCTGGAGACCGCGAGCGCTGCCTGGCCGCAGGCATGGATAGCTATATCTCCAAGCCGTTCAATCCCAATGAGCTGCAATCGCTGCTGGCCGGCTTTATCGGCTCAAGAGAAAAGATCATGTACTAGCGTTTTCTTCACCGGTGTATAGTTGGAGTTTGCCTCTTAGCTCCGCATCGTTGATCGGTTTGGCGATGTAATCGCTCATGCCTGCGGCCAGGCAGCGCTCGCGGTCTCCAGCCAGGGCATGCGCCGTCATGCCGATAATGGGTGTTTCGCGCCTGCCTTCCTTTCGCTCGAATTCGCGGATCATCTGCGTGGCTTCGAAGCCATTAAAGCCGGGCATCTGCACGTCCATCAGCACGGCGGCGTAAGCCTTGCTCTTGGCTTTCTCCACGGCTTCGATGCCGTTGCGGGCTACTTCCCACGTGTATCCATAACTCTCGAGATAAATGCTCGCCACCAGGATATTGGGTTCGTAATCTTCGACCAGCAGGATTGGCCGCGCATTGGCGCCGACATCGGGCATCCTGCTTTTTGCTTCTATACTGTCATCATCCATTTTCCGCGTCACCTCCAAATCAAAGCACACCACAAATTCTGAGCCTTTGCCGGGTTCGCTCTTTACGGTAATTTCTCCGCCCATCGCCTCCGTCAGCATCTTGGTGATGGCCAGGCCCAGACCCGTGCCGCCGTACTTGCGGCTGATGCTACTATCCGCCTGTACGAATTTGTGAAAGATCGTCTCGAGCTTTTCCGGCGGAATGCCGATGCCCGTATCTTGCACCGTGATGCAGTTTTTTTCCAGCTTTGGTTTTTCAGTTGGCTTGCATTGGACAATCAGATTAATCT
>CAYMDD010000303.1:0-2388 GCA_964389045.1 uncultured Rickettsiales bacterium | reverse complement strand
GAGCTACGAAGCCCCGAAAGAGCCAGGAATCGTGCTTTTGCATGCCAAAGCCGGCGGACAGCGCTCCAACGCGATTCCCTTCCAGATCGACAACGTGCCGCAGGAGCGCGAACGCGAGCCGAACAACACGCTCGGCACCGCGCAGATGCTGGAACCACCAATGATCGTCAATGGTGTCATCGAAAGCACCGGCGAGGCCGATTTCTACCGCGTGAAGGCCAATGGTGGGCGCGAGATGATCTTTGAGATCTTCGCGCGGCGGCTTGGCTCGCCCGTGGATGCCTCCCTCACTGTCTTTGACCAGAATGGGAAACAGGTGGCCTTCAATGACGACCATGAGGACCTCGGTAGCGGCCTCACCACGCATCATGCCGACTCCCGCATCAGCATGAAGATGCCTCCCGGCGGCAGCGCCTTCATCCGAGTCACCGACACGCAGGGTCAGAGCGGCCCGACCAATGCCTACCGGCTCAAAGTGCGTGCCGCAGACCCCGCGTTCGCGCTGCGTGTGACGCCCTCCTCCCTGAACGCCAAGCCCGGCGGTGCCGCCCGCCTCACCGTGCATGCACTGCGGGATGGCGGCTTCACCGGACCGATCATACTCACACTCAAAGATGCGCCATCAGGCTTTGCCATGCATAATGCCACCATCCCCGAAGGCCAGGACAAGGCGGATGTCTCCATTGCCGTGCCATCCGGCACCGATCTCGAAAGACCCATCGTTCTCACTGTCGTCGGAAGCGGTGGCGAGTCACCCAACACCTTTGTAGCCACCGCCGTGCCCGCCGAGGACATGATGCAGGCCTTCATCTACCGCCATCTCGTGCCGGTGGACGCGCTGCTCGTCGATGTCCGCACCCCACCGCCACCACCGGAGAAGCCCACACCTTGATTTGAATCCCATCAACAACCCCGACACGATCATGAAGCGCTGCATCACCCTCCTGAAGTTCACCGAGAAAGGTTCCGCCCACATCAAAGAATCCACCTCACGCGCCCACGCCTTTGACGCGCTCGCCGAAAAGTCCGGCGTGAAGGTCGAAGGCCAGTTCTGGACCATCGGCCACTACGACGGTGCGCTCGTCCTCGCCGCTGACAGCGAAGCCAAAATCCTCCACCTCCTGGCCTCCCTCGCCGCCCTCGGCAACGTGCGGACAGAAACGCTGCAAGCCTTCACCGACAAGGAGTTCGACGCCATCCTGAAGGCGTGATGCTTCATCAAGGCTGCCAACGCAGCTTCAGACGCCTCCATCGCCCATCGCCAGGGAGTCCTCTGGTGTGATGGTTCTCGCACCGCTGGCGTCCTTGAGCTTGCGGCTGTGGATGTTGATCGTGATTTTGAGGAGCAGGGTGTAGATCATGAAGCCCAGCGCCCAGATGCCGGCGGTGATTTTCCATTCGGTGAGGCTGGGGCGGTATTCGACGATCTCGTGCAGGGTGCTGGGGATGAAGGCGGGAATGATCATGCCCATGCCTTTTTCGATCCACAGACCCACGAAGGCGAGCAGGCAGGCTGTGTTCAGGAGTAAGGGACGGCGATTGATCCTTGGCTGCATGAAGAGGATCACTGCGACGACGGTGAACACGATCGAGGTCCAGATCCACGGCACCAGCTCATGATGGCCGTGCAGGCCAAAGTAGAGATACTTCGCGGCACCGGTGTGGCTGCCGCCGGTGTAGAACTCGACGAAGATCTCGGAAACGACCATGAGCAGGCTGATGAGGATGGTGATGCGGACGATGCTCACGAGCGTGCGGATGGCTCCCTCACCAAACATGCGCCCGGTTTGCCAGCGGATGATCTGGATGGCGACGATGATGAAGGCGGGGCCGCTGACGAAGGCGCTGGCTAGGAAGCGCGGGGCGAGCAGCGCGGTGTTCCAGAAGGGCCGACCACCCAGTCCGCAGTAGAGGAAGGCGGTGACGGTGTGGATGCTGATGGCCCAAACGATGCTGAGGAACACGGCGGGCATATACATCTTCGCTACGGGCGGCTGAGCGCGGAAGCGCTTATAAAGCAGGTAGCCGCAGATATAGACGTTGATGGCGAAATAGCCGTTCAGCACGATGACATCCCAGGTGAGCATGGAGACGGGAAAGTTAAATTTCCCGAGGCCGGGCATCATGTGCCAGAAGCGGTCGGGCCTGCCAAGATCGCACACGACGAACATGATGCTCATGATGATGGCGGCGATGGCGAGCAGTTCGCCGATGATGACGATGTCGTGCATCTGCTCGTCATGATACAGGTAGGCCGGGATGACCATCATGACGCCACCAGCGGCCAGGCCGACGAGGAAGGTGAAGTTTGCGATGTAGAGGCCCCAGGAGACGTGGTCGCTCATGGCAGTGAGGGCCATGCCATCGCGCACCTGGACGGCCCAGGCG
>CAYMDD010000302.1:0-2400 GCA_964389045.1 uncultured Rickettsiales bacterium | reverse complement strand
GTGGAGGTGGATGCCAAGCCGCTACACCTGACCAGCAAGGAATATGCGATCCTGGAACTGCTTTCTTTAAGGAAAGGCACCACGCTCACCAAGGAGATGTTCCTAAACCATCTTTACGGCGGCATCGATGAGCCGGAGCTGAAAATCATCGACGTGTTCATCTGCAAGCTGCGCAAGAAACTGGCCACGGCGGCAGGCGGCGACAACTACATCGAAACCGTCTGGGGACGCGGCTACGTGCTGAAAGACCCGGACGCCGAAGGCGCGGAAACCACCGCCGAAGAGGAAGTGGCGTAAAAAGGCTTTCCGGGTGCATTAATACCTACTAAAAGCTCCTAAAGGGGAACCCCTTTAGGAGCTTTTGTTTATGGCGGACGACTACAAGGGCACTATTGTGCTCCTGGAAGACAGCGTTGATCATCTCCGCGCCGCCGCGGCGGCATTGGAGGAAACAGGATATCGCGTCATCGCCGCGAAAAGTTTTTTGCATCAGCCCGAAGTATTGCAGGCGCTTGGCCTGCGGCGTGAGGACGTCCCGCTGGAAAGCGAGCGCGCGTTGGAGTTTTCCCAACTGGGCTTAAAGCCTGTCACGAATACATGGACATACCTTGTCGCCGACCCGCAATACCCTCCTTCCCCGGATACACTGCTGGTGAGCGATAATTCGTTGCAAGGCGGAGACTACGGAAGCGAATTGCTGCGTGCCTTACAGCAAAACCACCGTTTAGGACATCCCGTACACGACCCAAAACGCAGCATCGGCATCAGCGGGTCGGATACCATCGCTTCGGTCAACATCCATAAAAGCGGCCACGGTGTTCATGCGGTCGAGCAATGGGTGAAACGGCTGCTTCCCGCCGTCGATGCGCAATTCACGGCAAAAGCGGAAGCACCGCATCCTCCGCACCTCCCTGCCGATCACCGTCCGCCCGGCGTGCCGCGTTTATCGAGCGGATGGAGCGCAGGCCTTTAAGCGGCGGCGGTTTCCGTCGCGGGCTGCACCGCAGTAAAGGCAAGGCTTTCGGTCCCTGCGTCAATCGTCAGTCGCACCCCAAGCTCATCGCCCAAGCGGCGGGTTAAGTAAAGCTGCACGTTTTTCGGCGTCATCTGCTCCTGAGCGTCGACGCTAGTGTTTAGTATTGCGGAGGATTCCGCCTCCCACTTCACCGCCGGTCCGAAGGCGCGCACCTCGATGCGCTTTTCCCCCGCCTCGCCCGGCGCGATTTTGACCGATACCGTGCCGCCGCGCAATAGCGCGCCGGAAGCCAGAATCATCAGGTTGAAAATCAACCGCACCATCTTGAGCGAGATCGAAACCCCTGCCGCATCCGTGTATTCATCCGGCCAGTCCAGGACAATCTTGGTGCCCGCGAAATAATCTTCGGTCATTTTCTTCTTGTCGGCCAGCGAGGCCTCGCCGTGGTCTTTCACCCTTCCATACGCCATACGGTAAAACTGCAGGCGCGAGACGGCGGAAAACGCGCTGCTGACGATTAAGTCCACCGCCTGGTTCTGCATGTTAAAGCCTTCTTCGCTCAAAAACTCCGCGCCGTTGTTCACCGCGCCGATCGGCCCCGTCAGGTCGTGGCAAAGCCGTGTGCAAAGCAGTTCGGCCATGCGCAATTCTTCAATCATACTTCTCCCCCGGAAGATTGGCTCGAGGCCGGTGAAGTATAAGGCCAGCGCCGCTTTCGCATGCAAAAATCTACTATTGCCGCACAAAGGTGAATTTTCGGTAAACATCGCTTCGCCACGCTTTGAAATGGTTTTTGCTTAAGCGTTGAACATGCAGGAAAATAGGAATATATAGCTTTATCGTTCTTCCTGAAAAAACACGCAAATGACTGCAACAACAGCGGGGGCGCATGCTGGCTTCAGCAACGATCGGCACACGGCTTAAGGAAACCATGCGCGCCAAGGGGATCAGCGCCGCCGAGCTGGCGCGCTTGGCGGAAGTCCGCACGTCGTTCATTTACGATATTATCAGCGGCAAGTCGCTCCACCCCTCTACCGTCACGCTGGCGCGGGTGGCGGATGCGCTGGGCGTCTCCCTGCACTATTTGGCCGGCGCCGCCGAAAACCGGGAAGCGCCGAAGACCCGCGCGAATGACTACGTGGCGCTGCCTTTTTTAAGCGTGGACGCCTCTGCGGGCGGCGGCGCGGTAGTGATGGAGGAACCGGCGGGGGATTACTATTATTTCCGGCGCTCCTGGATCCGCGACCGGCTGGCGGCGACCCCGGAGGAACTGCGCCTGCTATCGGTGCGCGGCGACAGCATGGAGCCGACATTGGAAGACGGGGACATCATTCTTCTCGACATCCGCAAAACGCTGCCTTCGCCCCCGGGTATCTTCGTGCTGTTCGACGGGCTGGGGCTGGTGGTCAAGCGCCTCGAATACG
>CAYMDD010000301.1:0-2404 GCA_964389045.1 uncultured Rickettsiales bacterium | reverse complement strand
CTAGCGGGACTTTACTGTGAGCCGCCGGATGGCGGCTGTAAGACATTGGGCGTGAGGTATTTGCGGGGAGCTAGAGGTATTACCCACGCGTGGCGGTGGTGAGATTGTCTAGGCCAAGGGCTTCGGCGAGGCTTTGTTGCGTGAGGGTGTGTTTGGAAAGAACGGTCGCGGTGCGGTGCGGGCCTTTCTCGCCCTGTGCCGGATAGAGCAGCACGAACTGTTTGATCTGATCGAGTTCTTCCAGCAGATGTTCGACCGACAAGCCGGGCCAAACGTCCTGTGATTTGCGGTGAAGGTGCTGCAGCAAGGACATGCCCAGCATGCAGTAGAAGGCGTGAATGCGGATCTTCGTGTCGGTCCAGTGATGCATCGGGCCCCAGCCCAGCCAGTCGCCGTCCTTCAAGCCGCGGAAGACCTGTTCAATGCGCTGCTGGCCGGAGTAGGCGGCGACGACCTGCTCGGCGCTCCAGTCCATGCGGTTGGTGAGGAGGACGGTGCGGCCAAGCCGATGCGCCATGAGCGCGAGCCAGGCCTGATGATCGACGTCGAACTGAAGTTGCCAGCGGCCATCGACGGACTGGAGATCATAGCGGACCAGATCAGCCAGGAAAGCGGGAGCCAGCCAGCGTGCAATCTTGTTGCGGATGCCGCGCTCCTCAAAGCGCGCCTTGGGCTTGGCTAAGTCCAGGGCCAGACGGCGGAGGTTCTGCATCGCCCTGGCCAGGGAGTTGGTGAGGCTGTGCAGTTGCTCGGCGGCGAAGGAGGAAGAGTACTTCAGCACGCAGAGATAGCGCTGGCCGTGAACGACATGCGGCTCGGCGGCGGCGCGAATGCCGGCAAGGGTGTTTGCGGAGCTGAGTTGCTCCACGTCGCGGGTGCGGAGTTCAGCCGGGGCCTGATTCCAGGGTAGGGCCGAGATCCAGCCCACGCCGGCCTGCTCGAGTACAAGCGTATTGGCCAGGGCGGCCGATCCTTTGTCGAGGACGAGCGTCACCGTGTCGCGGCCAATCTGGTTGCGGTCGAGCAAAGCGACAATGCGGGCCAGAGCCTCGGGCAACTCATCGGCGTCGGCGACGTTGCCGGGGTACACATGGTGGCAAAGGCCAAGACCGTTGTCGCCGTCCAGCACATAACTCAAGCCCACCTGGCGGAGGTTGTGGCGACCCTGCTTGTTGTGGCCGCGCTGAGCGAGTTGGTTGCGCGCGTTGGTGCTGGCCACGTAGGTATGGAAGTTGGTGGTGTCGTAGGCCAGCAGCCGGCGGCCCACCAGTTGTTTGTCCTTCCAGGCACCCAGCAGGCGGGACTGGGCATGGTCCAGTTGGTCGTCCTCGCCGCCGGTGCGGATGCGGTCAAAGCAATCCCAGAAGGCCTGCGAAGAGAAGCGCTCGGCGGGGAAGCCCCAGAGGGAGGAAAGCACGGTGCGGCGATACCAATCGGCGACTTCGGTCTTGGGTCCGGGCTGGCAGATGCGATGGATGGCGGCCAGTAGCAGGTAATGAGCGGTGGAGGGGCCGGAGCGGGGGGCAGACCAGAGAGAGCTGAGCAAGTCAAAGACGCCGAGGTCCTGAGCGGCGCGCCAGAGAGCGCCGGGCAAACCGAAGTCGATCGAGGTGGCCGAGAGCGGGATGGGGGCGGTGCGGTCCTTGACGAGAGCGGCAACGCGCTCGGCGGTACCGAGATAGGTCTGATGGACGATGCGGGGTTTGCCATCGACACGGGCGCTCTCGACGACGTAGTAGTAGAGTTGGTTGGCCTTCTTCTTCGCGATGAGGGAAGCCATACAGGGTAATACAATAGTACACGCACAGCGAAACAGAAAGCAATAGAAATGTGCTGAGGAGGCGAAAGAGTGTACATATAGGGTAATACGCACGACGAGCGCAGCGAAACGGCACAAGACGCCAAGGATGAATCACATAGCGGACCCGGGCAGCGGTCACCGCGCCTGTTCACAGTAAAGTCCCGCTAGGCGATGGCAAACCACTCTGGCGGTAGCGCCCGCAAGGCCGTCCGGAGTGCCTCCTCTTCGCCTTGGAACACGGTACGCAGGTCGAACACCAGCGCATCGTTCTCAATGCGGCAGACTACCGGCAGCACCTGCCCTTGCGGCTGCCGCAATTGCCCGGCGGCGCGATCCGGTTCCGCGCAGGGCAGCGTCAGCAGCACGGTGGGCAAGCTCTGCTCCGGGGTGGAACCGCCGCCAATCATCGAACGCCCGCTCTGTACCCGCAGCGGCAGTTCCGGGAGAGATGCCGCGAAGGCTTGGGCTCGCGCTTCCAGGGCCTCAAGCGGCTCCAGGATCATCCGCAGGGCAGGAATCTCTTCGTAGCGTCGCAAGTAGAGAGCGCGCAGCGTCGTCTCCATCGCTTCCAGAATCAGCTTGTCCACACGAAAGGTGCGGTAC
>CAYMDD010000300.1:1599-2408 GCA_964389045.1 uncultured Rickettsiales bacterium | reverse complement strand
AATATGTGCTGATGCAGTAAAGGAATTAAACAATGACGGACAGATTAGCGTTGGTAACCGGCGGCACTACAGGAATCGGCGCGGCCATTTGTAAGGATTTGAAAGAAGCCGGGTACAGGGTCGCCGCCAGTTATGTCAGCAATGACGCGGCGGCGCAGCAATTCGAGCGGGAAACAGGCATCAAAACCTACAAATGGGATGTGACGTCTCCGGATGAATGTGCAAAAGGCGTGGGGAGTATTTGCAGTGATTTCGGCAGCACTGTGGAAATCCTGGTCAATAATGCCGGTATCATCCGCGACGACATAATGCATAAAATGCCTATTGAGAATTGGGATAGCGTGATCGCTACCGATCTTTCAGCATGCTTTTACATGTCGCGTGTGGTCATCCCGGCTATGCGTGAAAAGAGTTTCGGGCGGATTGTCAATATCAGCTCGGTAAACGCACAATTAGGACAGATCGGCCAGACCAACTACTCCGCCGCGAAGGCGGGTATATTAGGATTCACCAAGGCGCTTGCCCGCGAAAGTGCTTCCAAAGGCATTACGGTGAACGCAGTCGCGCCGGGCTATACCGATACCGCTATGCTGAGAGGCGTGCCGGAAGATGTGCTGAAATCCTTGATTGCACAGATTCCGCTGCGGAGGCTTGCCACGACCGAAGAGATTGCGCATGCGGTGTTGTTTCTGGTGTCCGATAAGTCCGGCTCCATTACCGGGGAAACGCTCTCGGTCAATGGCGGATATCACATGGAATAGATATTTTTTATAGTATGCAGCAAGGAGCAAAAAAATGACAGGGCAGTT
>CAYMDD010000300.1:0-1589 GCA_964389045.1 uncultured Rickettsiales bacterium | reverse complement strand
AAAGGAAAGAAAGGGCTGGTTGTTGGCATCGCTAACGACAAATCCATTGCATGGGGTTGCGCGAAAGCCTTTCACGAAGCCGGAGCGGAACTGGCCGTTACCTATCTGAATGAAAAAGCTGAACCTTACGTGCGTCCGCTGGCTGAACGGATAAAGGCTCCCATTGTCGTGCCGCTGGACGTGCGGGACGAAGAGCAGATGGAGGCGCTGTTCGAGATCATCAGCAACACCTGGGGAAAGCTGGACTTCCTGCTGCATGCCATTGCCTTCGCGCCCAAGGAGGATTTGCATGGCCGCGTCGCTGATGTCTCGCGCGCCGGATTTTTAGAGGCGATGGATATTTCCTGTTATTCCTTCATCCGCCTGGCGCACCTGTCCGAGCCGCTGATGAAAAACGGCGGCTGCCTGCTCACCACCACATATTACGGCGGCGAGAAGGTCGTCGAGCATTACGGCATCATGGGGCCGGTGAAATCGGCGCTGGATGGCGCAGTCAAATATCTGGCAGCGGAACTCGGCGAGAAGAAGATCCGCGTCAACGCCTTGTCGCCGGGGCCGGTTGCTACCCGTGCCGCAGGCGGCATCGCCCATTTCGATGAATTGCTGGAACTGGCGAAGAAGAAATCACCGGCGCATGAGTTAATCTGCACCGATTGTGTCGGCGCATATGCCCGGTTCCTGGTAAGCGACGAAGCCCGTCTGGTGACCGGCAGCATCGCTTACGTCGATGCCGGATTCAATATTATGGGAGGTTAAGGCGTATGAGGCAGGGACAAAGATGAAAATACATTCCAAAGATTTTCGCGTTCGGGAAGGCGATAACGTCAATCTCCAAAAGTGGCCGACGCGCGTGAAGCCCGTGTACGACTCGAAAAAGCATTATCAGGAACTGCTGGGAGAGCACATTACGCATTTGAATTCGCAACAGCAGCTTCTTTACGCATCCAACCGTTATGCTGTCCTGCTTATCTTTCAGGCGATGGATGCGGCGGGAAAAGATGGCGTCATCAAGCATGTGATGTCCGGAATCAACCCTCAAGGCTGCCAGGTATTCAGCTTCAAACATCCCAGTCCCAAAGAATTACAACACGATTTTCTCTGGCGTACTTCCCGCAATCTGCCGGAGCGCGGACGGATCGGCATCTTCAACCGATCCTACTACGAGGAGGTGCTGATCGCCCGCGTCCACCCCGAGATTCTCCGCAGCGAAGAATTGACTAACGCGCCGTGCGATGAAACGGGGATCTGGAAAAACCGATACCGTTCCATCGTGGATTTGGAGAAGCATCTCTGCTGCAACGGAACCCGCATCATCAAATTTTTCCTCCATCTCTCAAAGGATGAGCAGCGAAAGCGATTTCTGCAACGCATCGACGATCCTGAAAAGAATTGGAAGTTCAGCCTTGCCGACTTGGAGGAAAGAAAATTCTGGAAGCAGTATATGCGGGCGTATGAGCAGTGCCTGAGTGCTACAAGCACTAAAATCGCGCCCTGGTATGTCGTTCCCGCCGACGATAAGGAGAATGCTCGATTAATCGTATCCCGGATTATCTGCGAGATGTTTGAAGGGCTCAAAATGACGTATCCAA